>NZ_APJW01000001.1:0-300000 GCF_000454725.1 Chlamydia ibidis 10-1398/6
TGAAGTTATCCGCCCTATTCAAGATTCTGGACTAGATCTCATTCCAGCAGATACTTGGCTCGAACGTGTTGAAGTCTCCGGGAACCTAGCAGCAGATAGATATTCTCACGAACGGCTTAAACATATTCTGACACAAGTAGAAAATAGTTACGACTACGTAATCATTGATACGCCTCCTTCTTTATGCTGGCTTACAGAATCTGCTTTAATTGCAGCTCAACATGCTTTGATATGTGCTACTCCTGAATTTTATAGTGTAAAAGGTCTCGAACGACTCTCAGCCTTTATCCAGGGCATTTCTTCGCGTCATCCCTTAAATATTTTGGGTGTTACCCTATCATTTTGGAATTATCGCGGGAAAAATAACGCAGCATTTTCAGAATTAATTCAAAAAACCTTCCCAGGTAAATTACTAAACACAAAAATACGACGTGATATAACTATTTCTGAAGCTGCAATCCATGGAAAACCTGTTTTTTCTACTGCGCCATCAGCACGAGCTTCAGAAGACTACTTTAATTTGACTAAAGAATTGTTAATTTTATTAAGGGATATTTAGTCCTATGGGCAATTTAAAAACGCTATTAGAAAGTCGTTTCAAAAAAAATACCCAAGATAAAATGGAATCATTGGCGCGTAAGCGAATGGAAGGAGATCTGTCACCGTTTGCTCATAATTTTTCCAATTTAAGGTTATCGAAAAAAGAAGAAGAGAAGTTCCGAAATTTGCTCCAACACTATACCTGTGAGGGTGAAGTTTCAGAAGAAGACTTGCGAAGTTTGTGTAGTTTATCTGCTCAAATCAAACAAATCCACCATCAAGCTGTTCTACTTCACGGCGAGCGAATTAAAAAAGTGCGAGATCTATTAAAAAGTTACCGGGAGGGGGCTTTTTCTTCATGGCTACTCCTTACGTACGGCAATCGACAAACTCCTTATAATTTTTTGGTCTACTATGAGCTGTTTTCTGCTTTACCTGATCCCCTAAAAATAGAGGCAGAAAAAATGCCGAGACAGGCTATATATACCCTAGCATCTCGACAAGGATCTCAGGAAAAAAAAGAAGCAATTATTCGCAATTATCAAGGGGAAAGTAAGGGAGAACTTCTAAATATCATTAGGAAGGAATTTCCATTGACTTCGGAGGATCAAAGACAAACTTCTCCCGCGAGGCAAGCATTAGCATTACTTACTAAGGGTTCACAATTACTAAGAAAGTGTCCCGAGCTGTCTTCAGAAGAATTGATCTCTTTGGAAAAATTGATTAAAAAACTACAAAAAGCTAAAAGTAATTTCTTCCCCAACGCATAAGGTGTAATATTATGGCAGCGAAGTCACAAACGTTAGAAATTAATGATAACGTATTTCTTGTTCTTGAAGGAAACCTAAAACGCATTTTTGCTACTCCCATTGGTTACACCACATTTCGAGAATTTCAAAATGTCGTTTTCAACTGTTCCGATGATCAACAGGAGCATGCTACTTTCTTTTTTGAAATGTTAATCAATGGTAGGCTAACTCACGAATTACCAGCGGAGCAAAAACAAGCTTGTCAAAGTCTAATTGCGGAATTTATGATGCCGATTCGTGTCGCAAAGGATGTTCACGAGCGCGGAGAGTTTATCAATTTCATCACGTCTGATATGCTCACGCAACAAGAGCGCTGTGTCTTTCTAAATAGGTTATCACGAGTTGATGGGCAAGAGTTCCTTTTAATGACGGATGTACAGAATACGTGTCATTTAATTCGCCATTTGCTTGCTCGTCTTTTGGAAGCCCAAAAGAATCCTGTAGGCGAGAAAAATCTCCAAGAAATTCAAGAAGACGTGTTATCCTTGAAGCATCATTTTGAAGAACTAGAAAAATCTCTGTAATCATTGGATTTATGAGTAAGAAAAAGCGCGTACTTACGGGAGATCGACCAACAGGAAAGTTACATCTTGGCCATTGGGTCGGTTCTATAAAGAACCGCTTAGATTTACAGAATAATCCTAATTATGATTGTTTCTTCATCATTGCAGATCTCCACACGTTAACTACAAAAATTCGCAAGGAAGAAGTCTTAGACGTTGATAATAATGTTTATGAAGTTCTTGCGGATTGGTTGAGTGTGGGGATCAATCCTAAGCTGTCTACAATTTATCTGCAGTCCGCCGTCCCACAAATTTACGAACTTCACCTCTTATTCTCCATGCTAATCTCAGTCAATAGAGTAATGGGAATTCCTAGTTTGAAGGAAATGGCTCGTAATGCCTCTATAGAAGAAGGGGGGTTGTCGTATGGACTAATTGGTTATCCTGTACTGCAGAGTGCTGATATTCTTCTTAGCAAAGCCCAACTAGTTCCTGTTGGTAAAGATAATGAATCGCATATTGAACTAACTCGGGATATTGCCAGAAATTTTAATCGATTATATGGAGAAACTTTTCCAGAACCTGATGTCTTACAGGGTGATTTGACATCCCTAGTAGGAATCGATGGGCAAGGGAAAATGAGTAAGTCGGCTAATAACGCCATTTATTTATCTGATGATGATGATGTGATTAGGGATAAGGTTCGTAAAATGTATACAGATCCTAATCGTATACGTGCTACCACTCCAGGAAGAGTTGAAGGAAACCCATTATTCATTTATCACGATATTTTCAATCCCCATAAAGAAGAGGTTGAGGAATTTAAAACCAGATATCGTCAGGGCTGCATAAAAGATGTAGAAGTTAAGGCACGCCTTGCAGAAGAACTCATACTTTTCCTTAAGCCTTTTAAAGAAAAACGCACAGAGTTATTAGCACAACCACATCTTTTACAAGAAGCCTTACAAGAGGGAACTGAGAAGATGCGTGCAGTAGCAAAAACAACGATGGAAGAAGTGCATCATGCTGTTGGTTTAAGCCGCAAATGGCGTTCTCTCCTTAAATAATACACAAATTGTATGACCTTCCAACTACATTCTTCTTTTGATCCATGTGGCGATCAGCCTGCAGCAATCACTCGTCTTACCGAAGGGATATTTAACGGCAGTCCTGGGCAAGTTCTTCTAGGAACAACTGGGTCAGGAAAAACATTCACTATTGCTAATGTCATTGCAAATGTGAATGTGCCTACTTTAGTACTTGCACACAATAAGACCCTTGCTGCGCAACTGTATCAAGAATTTAAGGAGTTTTTTCCTTACAACGCCGTTGAATATTTTATCTCCTACTACGACTACTATCAACCAGAAGCATACATTGCACGCAGCGATACGTATATAGAAAAAAGCTTACTGATTAATGATGAAATTGACAAACTCAGATTATCTGCAACACGTTCGATTTTAGAAAGACGCGACACACTCATCGTATCTTCCGTATCATGTATTTATGGTATTGGCTCCCCAGAAAACTATACCTCTATGGCTCTAGAATTACGTGTTGGATCCATTTATCCTAGAAATATCTTAGTCTCTCAATTGGCAAAAATGCATTATCATGCATCCCCTATTCTACAAAGAAGTACATTTCGCGAACGTGGTAGTGTAATTGACATCTTCCCAGCATATGAAACAACACAAGTTATAAGATTAGAATTTGATGACGATAGATTGGCCTCTATAGAATATAGTGATCCTTTAACTATGATTCCGTTGTCCTCAGTTAATTCTACCACCCTATATCCTGGTTCTCACTATGTAACACCTGAAGCAATTCGAGAACAAGCTATCCGTTCCATACGAGCTGAACTCGAAGAAAGACTTGCTTTTTTCGAAGGGCAACCAATAGAGCAGGATCGGTTATTCCAAAGGACTACCCATGATATCGAAATGATCAGAGAAATAGGTTTTTGCAAAGGGATTGAAAACTATTCTCGTCATTTTACAGGAATCCCTCCCGGTGCACCGCCTACATGTTTATTAGATTATTTCCCTGAAGACTTCTTGTTAGTTGTTGATGAGTCTCATCAAACACTTCCTCAAATTCGTGCTATGTATCGCGGAGATAGATCAAGAAAAGAATCTCTTGTTGCTTATGGATTTCGATTACCATCTGCTTATGATAATAGACCTTTAACCTATGAGGAAACTCAAAAGTATTTCCGCAAAGTCATCTACGTATCGGCAACCCCAGGAGAAACAGAAATTATAAATAGTTCTGGACGAATTGTAGAACAAATTATACGCCCAACAGGGATTCCTGACCCATTACCAGAAATTCGTCCGGCAACAGGACAAATCGATGATCTGTTAGAAGAAATTCGTTTAAGGTTGTCAAAGGCACAAGAAAAAATTCTTGTCGTATCAATAACAAAAAGATTAGCTGAAGAAATCGCCTCTTTTCTTTCTGAGTTAGGAATATCTGTAGCTTATCTTCATTCTGGGATAGAAACTGCTGAACGCACACGCATTCTAACTGACTTACGGTTAGGAAATATCGATGTAATAATCGGTGTAAACTTATTAAGAGAAGGGCTAGATCTCCCCGAGGTATCTTTAGTTGCTATTCTAGACGCTGACAAAGAAGGCTTTTTAAGAAGCACTTCCTCCCTAATACAATTTTGTGGACGAGCTGCACGAAATATTAATGGGAAAATAATCTTTTATGCCGATCAAAAAACAAAATCTATAGAACAAACTCTTAGAGAAACAGAACGTAGACGAAAAATCCAGCTTGCTTACAATAAAAAGCATAATATTGTCCCCAAACCTATAGTAAAACCTATTTTAGCCAATCCTATACCTTCAAAATATAGGAAAAATGCTGAAGATATATCTGAGCAACTCGCAACTCAAGAAACACTAGAACAACAGATTAGCAAATATGAAGCATTGATG
The DNA here is from genome assembly GCF_000454725.1 of Chlamydia ibidis 10-1398/6. Taxonomy (NCBI): domain Bacteria; kingdom Pseudomonadati; phylum Chlamydiota; class Chlamydiia; order Chlamydiales; family Chlamydiaceae; genus Chlamydia; species Chlamydia ibidis. The sequence goes on from NZ_APJW01000001.1 coordinate 4,810, forward strand.
CATGAAGCTGCGCAACTATTTCGTTTTGATGACGCTGCCAAATACCGTGATCTTATGAATAATGCGAAAAAACAACTTTTATACCAAGCAACACAATCTTCCGCAGATAGTGAACCCGATATCCAATAGTCAACTTGAAAAGACAGCCCAACTCTATAACACACTGTCCGATTCTAGTAAGAATCGGAAATCTGTTTGCTTTTTGTCAAATTAGGGTCTAATATTTCCATTAAGTTCTCTAATAGTGGTAACTGATCCTATATAGACGAGCTTTAGCCTAATCCTCAACACGAGATGTATATGTTTGAATCTGTCATTTCTGATATCCATGCTCGAGAAATCCTAGATTCTCGAGGTTATCCTACTTTATATGTCAAACTTATTACTGATTCAGGGATATCTGGAGAAGCATGTGTGCCATCGGGCGCATCTACAGGCATTAAGGAAGCATTAGAACTCCGAGACAAAGACACCTCTCGTTATGAGGGAAAGGGAGTACTTCAAGCAGTCAAGAACGTTGAAGAAGTTCTTTTACCAGCTATTCAAGGGCATAGTGTCTTTGATCAGATATTAATAGATTCTCTTATGGTAAGTACTGATGGCACGCCTAATAAGGAAAAATTAGGAGCAAATGCGATCCTTGGTGTTTCTTTAGCTTTGGCTAAAGCAGCAGCAGCAACTTTGCGCCGTCCATTGTATCGTTACTTAGGTGGTACGTTTGCTCACGTACTTCCATGCCCTATGATGAACTTAATTAACGGTGGGATGCATGCAAATAATGGTTTACAATTTCAAGAATTCATGATTAGACCGATCGGAGCTACCTCTCTAACTGATGCTGTGCGTATGGGTGCAGATGTTTTCCATACATTGAAAAAAATACTAAATGAAAAGCACCTAACAACAGGAGTCGGCGATGAAGGCGGGTTCGCCCCGTTGTTGCAATCTAATGCAGAAGCCCTAGATCTTCTTATGTCGGCAATAGAAAAATCTGGTTATGTACCTGGAGAAGATATCTCTCTAGCACTAGATTGTGCGGCCTCTTCTTTTTATGATACATCTACCAAAACATACGATGGTAAAAACTACCAAGAACAAGTAGATATTCTTCAAGATCTCTGTAATCGTTACCCTATTGACTCTATAGAAGATGGATTAGCGGAAGAAGATTTTGAAGGTTGGAAATTATTGACAGACACTTTAGGCCATTCGGTACAGATTGTTGGAGACGATCTATACGTTACCAATCCTGAACTAATTGCTGATGGGATCAGCCGAGGACTAGCCAATGCTGTACTAATCAAACCAAATCAGATTGGCACTCTCACTGAAACATTTGAAGCGATACAGCTAGCCCAGACTCAAGGCTATGCCACTATCCTTTCACATAGATCAGGAGAAACAGAAGATACAACAATTGCAGATCTCGCTGTAGCTTTTAACACCGGTCAAATTAAAACAGGATCGCTGTCTCGTTCCGAGAGAATAGCTAAATATAACAGACTCATGGCTATAGAAGAAGAATTAGGCTCAGAAGGTCTATTTAAAGATTCTAATCCTTTCTCGGCTTGCTGAATAAAAAGCCTTCCTTCTCTATTGGAAGGCTTATTTCCTCTCATTAATTCAAAAAAGTGCACTGCTCTTTAGTATCTTACCTTAGATATAACTCCTGGATATAAAAGTATCCTTGTAAGACTAGTAAGAAATCATATAAACGTAGTTTTCAAAGCGTATTTAAAACTGCGAAATATTTAGCGATGATTTCATTCACAAAAACAATAGGCTACCGATTATGGTTGGCCTGTGTAGTTGCGATTATTCTTCCCTTAGGTTTGAACATTGTACTACTAGGGATGAAACAATACCGACATACCCTAGCTTTTGCCTCTTTAGCTTTCCAAGAAAATGCAGGATCTAAAGCGAATACTCTTTCACAAATCGCTCCTTTAAATGCTGATATCCTTTCGCTATTTACTGATGTATTAGATCTAGATGAAAGTATGATTCACTCACCGAATCTAAAGCTTAGCCAGGATATGGAAAAAATCTTTAGGTCTACTTACGAAGAAATTTCTTTGATTAATTTTTCACCTAATGGAGACAAAATCGTTGTAGCATCTAGTGTCCCTGATAAACTAGGGAAAAATTACAACCACATTATCAACATAACTGATGAAAAAACTTTCTTAGCAACGCTTAAACAATCTAGGGATAACCATCAAATATACTCTGTCATGCAGGCGAATATCTTTGATTCTGATACTCATCAGATATTAGGTATGCTCTATACAACATATAACATAGAAAACTTCTTAAAAGATCTTTTAATAAACACACAGTCTTATCTAACGATAAAAACTGCAATAGTATCCCCTAACGGAGTGATACTTAAAGCTGCCGATCCTGAACTTTACTTGCACTCCATTTATCCTAATACCAAACAAGGAAGCGTATGTGATATTTTTCTAAACGAAAAACCATGTTCTGGATTTGGCCTTATAAAATTTCTGAAGCTATCCCCTATTCATTTAGGGAAAGGCTTTTACTCTTTCAAAATAAATAACAAAGAAGTGTGGGGGTATCTAACTAGAGTTCCTACCATGGATTTCTCTGTATTATCATATAGCGAAAAGGATGCAATTTTTGCTCCCTTATGGAAACGGTCCTTACTATACTCAGCATATTTTCTTTGTATAGCTATTGGAAGTAGTCTCGCTTATTACGTTGCTAAAAGAATTTCTCAGCCTATCCGCAAACTAGCAACTGTTATGATACAAACAAGCCAAGATCACCCTCAAATATACGTTGACGACTCTTTAGGATTTGAAGTTAACAGATTAGGACAAATTTTTAACGCTATGGTACGTAATCTTAATCAACAACAAATTCTGGCCCAAAAAAATTACGAGATAAAAGAAACGGCACAAAATGCCTTGTTACTCGGGGAACAAGCTCAACAACGACTCCTTCCTAATACCCTTCCGTTTTATCCTTACGTAGAACTGGCTAAAGCTTATATTCCTGCAATAACTGTTGGGGGTGATTTTTTCGATATTTTTGTCGTCGGTGACAATGATAACGCTAAATTATTTCTTGTGGTTGCTGACGCTTCTGGGAAAGGAGTCTATGCATGTGGCTACTCTCTATTCCTAAAAAACATGTTAAGAACCTTTCTGTCAGAATCATCTTCCATAGAAAGTGCTATCAAAAAAACCTCTTCTATTTTTTATAGCAATACCGGGGATTCTGGTATGTTTGTCACTCTCTGCGTCTACTGCTATAGCTACAAAACAAACGTTATAGAATACTACTCGTGTGGACACAATCCTGCATGCTATTTGACTCCGGATGGAGAGGTATCTTTTCTTGCACATCCTGGTATGGCTCTAGGGTTCGTAGAAAATGTTCCAGAAATATCTACTAAACAATTCCACCCACAACCTGGATCTTTAATCGTATTGTATTCTGATGGTATTACAGAAGCTAACAATAAATATTCTGAGATGTTTGGTGAAGAACGCTTAAAGAATATTGTAAAAACTCTAACAAAGAAAAGTGCTGAAAATGCTATGCATTCCTTAATGCTTGCTGTCCATAATTTCGTAGGAAATCAGGAACAACATGATGATATTACACTAGTGATCCTTAAAATTTCAGAGTCATGAAACAAACTTTTACTAAACGTATTTTCCTATTTCTCTCTCTGGTAATTCCTATTCCTTTAGTCTTAAATCTTATTACCCTCACTTTATTTTCCTTTTCTGCAGCAAAGAATAACTTAATTCAAAATTTACATACGCATGCCACCAATTTTAGTTTAGAGTTTGAAAAGAAACTCTTCATTCACAAAGTCTTTATGAAACGTTTAGCACATACTCTTGCGCTCAAAGGATATGCGCATCCTAATGAGGATTTCTATGCTCAAGCATATAATGAAATTCAGACTCTTCCTACTACAGATTTCTCTCTCTGTCTGATGCCTTCAAATGGCACATCCATCAAAACACGACTTCCAAGGCATCCGTTTATCCAGTATCTAAAAGCACATCCTGAGTTTACACAGGAACTACAAAAGAAAACTGGACAAGCCCTGTTTCTTACACTACCAAACAAATCTTCAGAACAATATCTCGTTCTAGTAGAAAATATTGATCTACAAAATATAAACATAGAAAGTACACTTCTAATAGGCTTCTATAACTTGAGTGACTTGAAAAAGGAATTATTCAAATCACTAAGCCTGAATCAAGAAGATATTTGTGTCATTGATAAAGAGAGGAACGTTATTTTTTCCTCAAACCCCATCTTTGATGCCAAAGACGTCCCAAATATAGCAAAATCTACCACACTAGAAAAATCAAAAAATTATCCACAAATCTCTGATCTATCTTCACAAGAACAAGATCTCATTTCTATTTGCATAAATAATAAAAATTACCTAGGTCTTTTCTTACATAAGCTTCCCGTACCTGACACTTACACACTATCATTGATTCCCAGATCTGCTCTACTAGCTAAAGCTATCAAATTACCTTTAAACGTAGCTTTTTTCTATACTATAGCGTTTATCCTCATGGGCATAGTGCTTACAAAAGCTAATAGAAGACTCAATCAACCGGTGCAAGAATTGACTATTTGTATGGAAGCAGCATGGCGTGGTGACCACGACGTGCGCTACGAGCCCCAACCTGATGGTTATGAGATCAATGATTTAGGGAACATTTTCAACTGCACTCTTTTACAATTACTTAACTTAAAAGAAAAAGCTGCTATTGAACTAGCTTCAGGAGATAAGCTGCAGAAGGAGTTAGCAATTTTAGAATCCTTACAACAGGCGCTTCTTAATCCCCCATTCCCTTCATTTCCTGGAGTACGATTCATTTCCAAACATCTTCAAGGCAGACAGTTATCAGGACATTTTTACGGTTGGAAAACTATCAAACAAACCGAGTTAATAGGAGCTTTTGGAATAGCTGGTGATATAGGACTCCCATCTTACCTTTATGCGTTATCAGCACGCAGTTTGTTCCTAGCGTATGCCGATTCTAATTTACCTATAGAAAAAATTAGCCAATCTACATTTGATAGTTTTGAAAATACAACTGAAGGAAATGAAGCACAAATATCTATGTCATTTCTTCATTATAACATCAATGATCACCAAATTTATCTGACTCAGAAAGGTACAACCCCACCTGCAATCTTTTTAAAAAGAGAGAATAATTTATTACGGCCGCCAATACATGAACACTACAATATACACACCAATGATATTCTCATATTTGTGACAGGAAGCAGCGATTTAATTGACCAGTTCTCATTATTGCCTATAGATTCGCTTTTAAAAGATCCTTTGCAGCCCATCAATTCTACAAATTTCGTCGATTCTCTAATTGATCTAGTAACACTACAGTCGAAAACAGAAATTGATGGCACCCTGAGCTTTTTATTTTTTGATTAAGTCAAGGAAACAATAGAGTTGCTACCAGCTTCCAATCCCGGATTTCTATGCGGACATACCCAAAGAAACACTGTACAGCAGGTAATGACAAGGACAAGAGATAATAAAATTAATCCCACAACAATAAAATACTGCGATGAATCCAATGCAAACCCTATAAGAAGAGCACATATAAACACAGGCAGCATCATATACGCATAATCAACTATGCTATGGAAAATAGTCTTATGACCATACAGACACAAAAGGCAACTATAAGGGCATAACGATTGTATGTTATTCCGAACTACACTCATTACTAACACTAAATATGACCGTCTAAGGTGGCAACATAGCACGCCTGTTTTAATAAAAATTCAAGCAAAGAATAATAACAGGCGTTGCTAATTAGAGAGCTTCTTCTGTAGAAAATAAATACCCGACTCCGCGCACAGTCATAATCTTAGATTTATATGGGCCTAACTTTTTTCTCAAAGAAGCAATATGCACATCTACATTTCTAGGCACTATTGTTTGCACATTGCCTTTAACCTCTTTTAGAAGGTGTTTTCTTAAGCATAAGTGTCCTCGATGCATAAGTAAATGTTTTAATATTCCAGCTTCTGAAGGAGTGAGATGTATAGTACCCTCTGGAGAATCTATTGTGAGATTTAATACATGAAATGTCCTATCCCCAAAAACAAGTGTCTCTGGAATAGTATGTTCAAAAGTGGTTTTATAACGTAAAAATGCCCGGATCACAGCATCAAGAACTCTAGAAGTAATAGGTCTTAACAAATAAGCACTAACACCCCGATTCAATACTTGCACAATTGCTTCCTCTTCAAAAGAGTCAAACAACACAATGAGATCCGTCTGGTTAAAGAAATCTTCAGAAAAAAATTTTTCAGGAAGTAAAAGATAATCGCAGAGAATAAGGTCCGCTTCAGAAGCATCGTTAAATACTGGTGTAACAATGGTATGATACCCTGATTCTTTGACCAATTCCTTTAGCCTAGAAGATATTGACATATCTTCTGTCACAAATAATATAATTTTATCCTTGTGCATAAGCCAACAAAGTTCATTATATTATTTGTTTACCTAATACATATTCTTTTATTTTTCAAAGATCCTTTACACTTTTTGTTCCTAAAAATAATTTTGCATAAACACAAAATTATATATATATTTTAACTTCAACTCATTGAAATGAGTAAACAATGTCCTAAGCAAACCGCAAGAGATACTCATGGTTCGCTATTTTTTAGCTCCGATATTTTTCTTAACATGTTTTGCTGTGGGAGGTGGATTACATTTTCTATATTTTTCATATAAATCTGCACCCCTAAAAGCTACGAAAGCCAACATCCTTTGGATAGAAGGCAAGCAAGCAGAAACAAGCTCTGCTGTTCAACACCTTTCTTCAAACCAACAACGTTTATATTTACTTTGTCTTCGTGGCTTTTTTTTACAGCAGCAGAAAAAGTTTATTGAATCTGATAAAATTTTTGCAAAAATCTATGACCAGAGGAATAAAGCATCTTTTTTATTCCAAGAGGAATTGATAGGAGGAAAAATTTTTAATGCATTTTTCCTAGACAATGCTGATGAACTTTCCGCACTAGTTTCAACCTATCTCCAAGAATGTCCTGATTCACTATATGCCCCATTTTTCCAATTCTTACTAGCTTACAAGGAAAAAAGATTTTTAGAAGCAATGGAATACTTGGCATCTTGGGAAGGAAAAGGAAAAATTCAGGAACGTATTGATTGGCTAAATAGCAGTATAGAGTCTTTATTTTCGCAGATATTTCTAGGAACTATTAAAGCTCATTGCTTGATAGAAACTGAGAAATTTACTGAAGGAAGATGCATACTAAACGAAATAATAGAGAGAATGCTCAAAAAGGAATGGGAATGGAACACAAGAAACTATGACACAGCATTACTTTTGTTAAGTAGGAGCTACTTTTTAGAGCTAAAGCGATCCACGACCACTAGTATCTATTCAGATTACTATGAAATGCTATACTTCTATCAAAAGAAGATTCATAGTATAGATCAGCGAGCGTACGAACAATTTCTACCGCAACATGAGCTCATACCTACACTAATAGCTCATGCTTTCATCCTCCCTACAGAACAACTAGCACCGCTAATTAATCTCATCAAGAATTGGGATAAATTCTATACGCACCCTGATAACACTCTTCTAATTCAACCTTTATTACAACATTGTTTTGTATCCCCTAAGCAAGTTGGACATATTTGTCATATTCTAATGCAGGCAGGATTAGACAATATTGCAAAAAAAATCATTGATGCATTCGCTAATTTACTTTCAGAAAAGGTAAAACAAATCGCGATAAAAGACGCTCAAGTGTGCTTATCGATTCTTAAAAGATTACAACCTAATATGCTTTTTACGGAGCAACTCACAGTATCTCAAGATACTTTAATCAGTATCGTCTCTCATGATGACAAACGGCATACCCAACTTAGAAATTACCTCAAACTTTGGGAAGAAATTCAATCTTACGATATAGATCGTCAACAACTGGTACAGCAATTAATCGAGGGCGCTAAGTCATTATGGCATGAAGGTAATTATGATGATAAAGCTTTAAGTCTTTTACATGTAATTTTACAATTTACTAATTATGATATTGAAAGTGCAAATTCAGTATTTCTTTTTATTAAACAGGTTTATAAACAAGCTTTATCCATTCATGCAATAGATCGATTATTAAAACTCGAAGAATTTATTTCTGATTCAGCACTCACGCCAATATGGATTTCAGAAGAAGAAATAGCTAACTTCTTAGCAGATGCTGAGTATCTTTATGAACATGGAGAATATAAGAAATGCTACCTCTACAGCCTTTGGCTTACTAAAGTTGCTCCCTCATCTTTAACATACCGCCTCCTCGGACTCTGTTTACTAGAAAACAAACACTATCTAGAAGCATGGAAATGTTTGCATACAGCATCCTTAACTTGTTGTGCTGGTGACACTAAGATTCAGAAAGCCCTTACGCTATGCCAGAAACATTTATCTAAAGAGATGAGATATTATAAAAGGTAGTGTTAATACTATGACACCTGATAGGATAAAGTTTTAACTGAGCTAGTAGTGCTTATAACAACAGAGTCTTAAGCCTTAAGATATGCTTTTATCTCGCGATATTCCCTATATTTTAGAAGATGTTATTGAAAAGCAACTTACTATGCCTTTAGATCTTGCGTTTGCGAGAAAACATATATCCCCAAGCAATGAGAAAGCCTTTGCTTTTCTTGCAGTATCTTCTGCACTCTGGAGGTATGGCTACCCTTTTCTCCATGCAAAAGATAATAAACTCTGCCCAACTTTGCCTGGAATAACAGAAGAAGCATTATACGAATATTTTCAACACGTTCCTGAACATGTGCGTTCATCTTTATTCGTCTTAAAAAACCACAAGATATACCTAAAGTCTTTATACAACGTTCAAACACAGTTATTTGATAAGCTTGATTTACTATCTCGAGCTAACCCGCGTTACTCTTTAATATCTTTAAGCAATAATACTTCTCTCACTAAAGAGCAGCAACAAGTTATGCATCATGCTTTAAACTCTTGCTTTTCTATAATTTGTGGTGGTCCGGGTACCGGGAAAACTTTTTTAGCTGTACAGATGATACTTGCACTGCTATCCATTTACCCTAATATACACATCGGCGTTGTCTCTCCTACTGGTAAGGCAACGTCTCATATTCGTCAGATATTAAATTCTTACGATATCCCTCCCGAGACTGTGTTTACAAAAACGATTCATAAATTCTTACAAGAACATACCTATAACCGACATAGTCCCACCGATTTGCTCATAGTAGACGAGGGATCTATGGTTACTTTTAATCTCCTACATAATCTAGTAAAAACATTATCCGGAAAGTACGAGAAGAAGAAAATAACTGCGGATGCGCTTATTATTTTGGGTGACACTAATCAACTGCCGCCTATAGGTATTGGAGCCGGTAACCCACTTCAAGAGATTGTTGTGCGTTTTCCAGAAAGGACTTCGTACTTAAGCACCTCACATAGAGCGAAAACCAGTGAGCTTCAAAACTTGGCTCAAAGTATCTTACGCAAAGAAATGATACCTTTCACTCCATTACCCTCAAGGCAGTCTACAATTACTTTATTAAAAAAAACCTTTATAGACGCTCTCTCCGCATTCAAAAAAGAACTTTGCGTGCTAACACCAATGAGGCATGGTCCTTGGGGATTTCTATCCCTAAATACACTTATTTTTCAAGAAATACAGAAAACACATGCTCATCTCCCGATTCCTGTTATGGTTACAGAGCGTTATGATGCATGGAAACTTTGTAACGGAGATACGGGATGGTTATGTCCTAAAACTCAACAACTTTCCTTTCCACATCGTTCAAATATCAATGCTAAAGACTTTTCCTATTACAATTACAATTACGTTATGTCGATACATAAAAGTCAGGGTAGCGAATACGAAAATGTCATAATACTCATTCCTCCTGGCTGTGAGATATTTAATTCATCCTTACTCTATACAGCAGTTACTAGAGCAAAAAAGAATGTTTGCGTCTGGGCAGATAAAGAAACTCTCCGTCAAATAATTCAGAAATCCAGGAACTACTCTATGCTTTCCAATAAATTTGGATCGCTTTCGTAATACCATAAGTAGCTAAACCAAATTAAAATAGCAATTGACCTCTAGATATGCTAGAAAGCAAAACAAAACCTCCCCAACCTAAAGAAGAGGATCTAAATAGAAGAGGGAAACAAAAAAAAAGAAAACCCGAAAATAAATCCGGGTCTATAATCAAACTTAAGAAATAGAGCGTATATCCTGATAGCAATTAAGCACAGAAGACAGAATACCGAGTAGACTACTAGAGAGAATAACAAAGGGCATTGCTACACCCAAACACAAAGCTAGGATGCTCGGGACAACTATCCACAACATATCCACGATATTACATACCAAGGAAAATAACGACTCTCGACATGCCCTACGTAAATCCTCTTGCTCTTCAACGGAGTTGCTTGCACGAATAGCAAGGGTAGTCTCGCGTAAACTCAAAATATCCTGACTAGCGGAACAAGTAGAAGCGGACAAATCTAAAACAGTGGCAGTGCATCCCAATGCATTTGCATGTTGGGCAAGAAATGCGGTTTCTCCCTGTAGCTGACCGACAAAAGATGTTGCCTTTAAATATTTAGAAGACAACCGCATCATCTTACTAGCTATTGCAAGAGGTGAGCGAATTACGCGGTGTGATTCTAACAACCCAGTTGTCTCATTCCTTGACAACTGAGTCATGAAGTTACCCGACCCATCAGTTTCGAAGAAAAATGATCCACTCAAAAATTGAGCAGACAACACGCCTGCCTCTAATAGATTCCCTATAGAATCGGCACTATCCAATGCAGAAGAAAATTTTTCAGCAACATACGAAGATGGGTGCCCCAAAATAGACTGAGTCGAAGTCACCAGAGAACTAGTAGAACCCATGATCCCTCGTATATCTGAAAAGATATTAGAAGCACTATAAATAACATCCAGACGCTTACGCGCTAGAGAACTCCAAGAACTCCTAGGAGAACTCGTAACATGGTTGCTCAGAGCATCAGAAGCATTATCAAGCAATGAGGGTGCAGAACTCATACAATCCCTACAACATTAAGTAAGTATTTAAATTTTAGCATTTGCTCGCAAAGTAGCTCTAGACTTAACCCTTGCAGCCTTATTACTCTTGAATATTCCTCGTTTTACAGCTTTATCGGCCATACTATGAACCAACTGTAATCCAGAAACGATTCCTTCTTGATTCCCAGCCTTTAACGCGGCCTCAAATCTTTTCATCATCGTTTTCACTTTTGACTTAAAACTTTGATTAATCAAGCAACGTTTTTTCGAAGTTACAACCCGTTTTTCTGCAGAAGGTCGTTTCTGTGGTCCTGTTTTCTTAGTTGCTTTTTTTGGTGCCATGATTACTCCAAACTAAGGATATTTTAACTTAAGAGGAAATCATACAACTCGCGCTCCTAATCAAGGAGGGTCTAACTAAAAAGCTGTTGAATAATTCTCTCTGTTCTTGCGAGCTTTTACTTAAGAATTCAATCAGATGGTAAACATTTCACAAGGCCCAACTACCGGAAATCTCGAGTTGCTATTACGGTGAATTCTAAAGCGTAAAGTTAACTTCGCGCATTTTTGGACTATAAAAGTGACTAGATTGTAAAAGAAAAGAAAATAAAAGAAAAAGAAAAATGGAGAGTGACCATCGTTTTGTAAGGAGATAAAAAAAGTTTTGTGACAACATAGAAATAAATGTAATTTACCGTGTTTTACCTCTCCAAAGCTAAGACTCACACTAAAAATGAGTCTTTCATAAACTTATGACACAAGGATTAGAGCTTTTATGTCATTTGTGAAAAAAATTCTTTGCCCCATCTCGCAATATCGCAACTCATTCTTTTTTACGATTGCCTATTGTCTCCCAATAAGCTGCCTTCCTTTTTTTCCCACTTCGCAGACTAAGTACAGCTACTTGATATTCTCCATCATCTCTTCAACAGGTTGGTTGTTTGCTATTGGGCGGAGAGAAAAACAACTGAAAGCAGCTACCAACCAACTCCTACAAAAAAAAATTAATAAAATTATAGAAGGAGATGAAGGGTTAAGACAAATTCGTGACTCAATCAATGCAAAGAAACATGAAAGTGAACTACTAAAACGACAAAACCAAAAACTACTTAACCAAATGATATGTATACGCGATGCTTTTCTAAAATCTAAGCAAGATACCCAACAAATAGAGACAACAACTAATTTACTTAGAGAAGAGAATCATCGACTTCAACTACAACTAGATGCTCTATCACAAGAATGCAAAGAAAAGACAGGAGAAAATCAACAACTTAGCAGAGAATTAGCTGAAACTCTAGCTTACCAGCAGGCATTAAACGAAGAATACCAAGCAACTTTTGCTGAACAGCATAGTATGTTGGATAAACGACAAATATATATTGGTAAACTTGAGTCGAAAGTTCAAGATTTGATGTGTGAAATTCAAAACTTGCTCCAACTAGAATCCCGTATGGCAAACAATTTATCTCAGCCATCGGTATTTAGTACAAATCAGGATAATTCATCTCAACTTCTACTAGAATTAAAAAAAATAGCCTTCAAAGTAGAAAATGCTGGAGCAACAACTTCTTTAACCGCCTCACGCTACCTACATACTGACACAGGGATTCAAAATTATTCTTTAGAATGTCGCCAATTATTTGAGAATTTGCGGGAAGAAAATCTAGGGATGATTTTCATCTATTCTAAAAAATCACGTCGACATGTGTTTGCCAATTCTTTGTTTAAAACTTGGACAGGACACAGTGTTGAAGATTTTTTGAACACAAACGAGGGCGTCGTGGTTTCTGGGATTGAACAGTGGGAGACGGATCTTTATTTACATGGACGACAAGAATCTTTAGGCAAAGTAGTAGTAAATACTCGTCTTTATGGACATATCCCTTTTCATTATTGCTTGACTACTTTAAACAAAGGCCCTCTACACAATCATGTCTTAGGAGTGTTATATCCTGTTCACTCCAGCGCCCTTCGCGGACATGCAGACAGCTGAGTCAGTTTTTAAAAATCCCTAGATTTCCTATGTTTCTTTGGCTAAACTATCAACCAAGGCTAGGATTACCTTGATTAAGTTAAGGGCAAGTTAAATACTTGATAGTTGAGAAAGCTGAGTGTTTTTACGACGATTATAGCTCACATCGAGACTCATGTAGATACTTGTCAGCCTGCCAAACGACACTCAGTATGTCGAAGTACAGGGCACGAGATCGTGTACCATCTCATCCGTTTATCGGTAGAGAAGTTGAATTTGTTGTAACCCAAATCATACGCTACGCATGAATACACAAAATAGCCAGACTACGGAAACGGCTCACGATGAGGAAGCCCAGAAGAAACTAGAGGAGCTTGTTGCTCTTGCTAAAGATCAAGGTTTTATCACTTACGAGGAAATTAATGACATTCTTCCAATGTCATTCGATACACCAGAACAGATTGATCAGGTGCTAATCTTTCTCACAGGAATGGACATTCAAGTCCTAAATCAAGCAGATGTAGAAAGACAGAAAGAAAGGAAAAAAGAAGCCAAAGAACTGGAAGGGTTAGCTAAACGTACGGAAGGTACACCCGACGATCCTGTACGCATGTATCTAAAGGAAATGGGCACAGTTCCTTTGCTAACTCGTGAGGAGGAAGTTGAAATCTCTAAAAGAATAGAGAAAGCCCAAGTACAGATCGAGCGTATTATTTTACGTTTCCGTTACTCGACTAAAGAAGCTATTTCCATTGCACAATATCTTATCAACGGTAAGGAACGTTTTGATAAAATCATATCCGAAAAAGAAGTAGAGGATAAAACTCATTTTCTAAAGTTACTTCCCAAATTGATCTCACTATTAAAAGAGGAAGATACTTTCTTGGAATCTCTTCTTCTTGCATTAAAACAACCCAATTTGTCTAAAACAGAAATCACCAAGTTGAATGATGATCTAGAGAAATGTCGCATTCGTACACAGGCATACCTACGTTGTTTCCATTGTAGGCATAACGTCACCGAAGATTTTGGTGAGGTCGTTTTTAAAGCTTACGATTCGTTCTTACAATTGGAACAACAGATCAATGATTTAAAAGTTCGTGCAGAAAGAAATAAATTTGCAGCTGCTAAGTTAGATGCTGCAAAACGTAAATTATACAAACGTGAAGTTGCTGCGGGGAGAACCTTAGAGGAGTTTAAGAAAGACGTCCGCATGCTGCAGCGTTGGATGGATAAGAGCCAGGAAGCAAAAAAAGAAATGGTTGAATCCAACTTACGTCTTGTGATTTCTATCGCAAAAAAATACACTAACCGGGGTCTTTCTTTCCTGGATTTGATCCAAGAGGGGAATATGGGGTTAATGAAAGCTGTAGAAAAATTTGAATACCGTAGAGGGTATAAATTTTCTACTTACGCTACTTGGTGGATTCGACAAGCTGTCACACGTGCTATTGCGGATCAAGCACGGACTATTCGCATCCCAGTACACATGATTGAAACAATTAATAAAGTACTCCGTGGCGCGAAGAAACTCATGATGGAAACCGGGAAGGAACCTACTCCGGAGGAATTAGCTGAAGAGCTCGGTTTAACTCCTGAACGCGTAAGAGAAATTTATAAAATAGCTCAACATCCTATCTCTCTCCAAGCAGAAGTTGGGGAAGGAGGGGAAAGTTCGTTTGGTGATTTCTTAGAAGACACTGGAGTGGAGTCTCCTGCAGAAGCCACCGGCTATTCCATGTTGAAAGATAAAATGAAAGAGGTATTAAAAACGCTAACAGATCGTGAGAGGTTTGTTCTTATTCACCGTTTTGGTTTGCTCGACGGGAAACCAAAAACATTGGAGGAAGTAGGCTCCGCATTTAACGTTACTAGAGAGAGAATTCGCCAAATCGAAGCTAAGGCATTGAGAAAAATGAGGCATCCTACTCGTTCCAAACAGTTACGCGCATTCCTTGACCTATTAGAGGAAGAAAAAACTGGCTCAGGCAAAGTCAAGAGCATGAAAAATTAAATAATTAAACCCCAGGTGTTACCGCAGACTCTTATCAACTAATTTTATCAGATTTCCGTATATGGGTACGTTTGGGCTGTGCAGCCGAAGAACGGTATTTTGCACAACCTGTCTTGGTTTCCGTGACTTTATCCTTTTCGGACAAACGGCCTTCTTGCTGTGTTTCAGATAATCTTGCTGAAGCGTGTTGCTATGTAGCAATTACTACCTTGATAGAAGAAATTGCTAATAGCAAGTCTTATGCTCTCATTGAACACCTAGCATACATGTTAATGGAAGGATTGGCTGCTCAATTCTCCGATAAAGTTTCTAAAATAGAAATACAAGTAGGGAAGGAGCGCCCTCCAGTACCTAATCTTCTAAAACCCATTTCCTTCAAGATAACTAGGAATTATTAATGTCCTCCCTAAAATTTGTTTGTTTAAGTGTTGGTTCCAATTTGGGTAACCGCCTGATGTATTTTCAAAAAGCCTATAAATTACTGAAAGATATTGGATTACAAGATCTACGCAGTTCTATTGTTTTAGAAACAAAGGCACTATTACCTACTGATGCTCCTAGCGAATGGGACTTACCCTTCTTAAACTCTGTCATTATTGGGAAAACTTCTCTCTCCTGTGAAGATCTTCTATCAAAGATTAAAAATATAGAAATAACACTGGGTAGAGAAATATCTAGTACGCAATGGGCTCCACGAGTCCTAGATATTGATATTCTCTTATATGGAAATGACGAAGCTCCATTTACCCATGAAACTTGCATAACACCTCATCCAGAACTACTTCGTCGTCCTTTTTTTATATCCCTGATTGCATCCTTATGCCCACAAAAACGTTTATATCAACCAGGATCACAATATCATTTAAAGACATTTCTAGAACTCGCCCATTTATTACCCTGCACACCTGATATGATTCTTCGAAGTCTAGCTCCAAGCACTTTGTTGATGGGAATAGTTAATATCACAAACAATTCTATATCAGACGGTGGTCTATATCTTGAACCAACAGCAGCAGTGGCTCACGCCGAAAAACTCTATGTTGAAGGAGCCGCTATTGTGGATCTAGGAGCACAAGCTACAAATCCTAAAGTAAAAGCTTTGCTATCCGCAGAAGAAGAATGGCAACGCCTCGAGCCAGTCCTAAATATACTGTCTGAACGCTGGTCCGGATTTTTACAGTATCCCGATATCTCAATAGATACATTTTATCCTGAAATAATAGAAAGAGCTGCGAAAATTTATCCTATTCGTTGGATTAATGATGTTTCAGGGGGATCTAGAGAAATGGCTCAGCTAGCTAAAAATTTAGGTATTTCCTTAATTATTAATCACTCATGTTCTTTACCTCCTCGAGCTGATATAACTCTTGGTTTTACGACTACGGCAGTCGATCAATTGTTAATCTGGGGAGAAGAACAAATTTCGACTTTTACTTCCTTAGGTTTGCCTAAAGAACAGATTGTTTTTGACCCAGGCATAGGATTTGGAACCACAGCTATTCAATCGATGGAAATTTTACTTAATATGGAAAAGTTCCAAACTTTAGGCTGCCGCACGCTTGTAGGACATTCTAGAAAATCTTGTTTGTCCCTACTTGGACAATTTGATGCCACTAATCGAGACTGGGAAACTGCTACACTTTCCGCATGTCTACAGAGACAAAATGTGAATTATCTACGCGTGCATAACGTAGAGGCAAACCAACGTGCATTAACTACTGCAGCTTGGTCAGGGGTATCATTATGACAACAATCCTAGGTATAGCAGCTTGTGCCTCTAATGGAGTAATGGGGAAAGCCGGGTTGTTACCCTGGCATTATCCAGAAGATCTTGTTTTTTTTAACGAAATGATAGGAGATCACCCCATTATCATGGGGAAAAAAACTTTTATAAATTTGCCCAAAAAATATTTTACCAAGCGTAAGAGCATCGTATTTTCTAAAACAGCTCATAAAGCAACAGAGGATTTGCTCTGGGTTACTTCATTAGAAGAGTTTTCTATGCTGCAACTACCTAAAATAAGCTATCTCATAGGTGGAAGTGAAGTTTTCAACCTCTTCCTAGAACAAAATCTCTTAAAAGGGTTCTATATAACACACATTAAAAATCAGTATGAGGGAGATACGTTTTTTCCATTATCTAAGCTAAAAACTTGGGAATGTAAAACTTTACGAGAAAACAAAAACTTAAAAATCTGTTACTACAAACCTCATAGAAAACATCTATAGAACAGCATATGCAAATTTTGCCAGTGTCTACTCCTAAAATACGTCCTTATGATGATTTATCTTCTATTTTAGTGAATGCTCTACCTCGATTGGAAGAAAAATCGATAGTAGTAATTACCTCGAAGATTATCAGTCTCTGCGAAGGTGCTATTGCTGATCCACATACTATTACCAAAGATGATCTCGTTAAACGAGAAGCAGAAGCATTTATATATTGTGAACGTTACGCCATGTATCTCACAAAAAAACATGGTGTACTACTACCCTCTGCAGGCATAGATGAATCTAATGCTGAAGGATATTATGTCCTTTATCCTAGAGATATACTCAAATCTGTAAATACATTAGGTATGTGGTTGAAAGAGCACTATGGAGTACACGATTTAGGTGTTATCATTTCTGACAGCCATACTACTCCCATGCGACGTGGGGTATTAGGCTTAGGTCTGTGCTGGCATGGATTTCATCCTTTATACAGCTATGTAGGTAAGCCCGATTGCTTCGGCCGTCCTTTACAGATGACACATATTAATCTCTTGGATGCTCTAGCAACTTCTGCTGTACTTTGTATGGGAGAGGGCAATGAGCAGACTCCATTAGCAATCATTCAAAATGCTCCTAAAGTTACATTCCATAATCAAATGACATCGCAAGAGGATTATTTAGCTCTCTGTATTGGCGGGGAGGAAGATCTTTATGGCCCCATATTGCATGCTACAACCTGGGAAACATTACACTAATTCGGAGGTTTTCATGAAACCATGTTTAAATTTATTAGATCAAATCATTAAAGAAAAACATATGTTAAATCATACTTTCTATATGAAATGGTCTGCAGGAGAGCTTACCCAAACACAACTTCAAAACTATGCTAAAGATTATTATTTACATATCAAAGCATTTCCTAAATATATCTCAGCTATTCACAGTCGTTGTGATAATTTAGCAGCCCGTAAATTATTATTATCTAATCTGATGGATGAAGAAAACGGTTACCCTAATCATATAGATCTATGGAAAAATTTCGCCTATGCTTTAGGCGTTAGCGAAGAAGAATTAGAGAGCCATACACCTAGTCCTCAAGCTCAAGAGAAAGTCGCAACATTTATGCGTTGGTGTACTGGAGACTCTCTCTCTGCAGGAGTAGCAGCTTTGTATACCTACGAAAGCCAAATTCCAACAGTTGCAGAAACAAAAATTGAAGGGTTAAAGAAGTATTTTGGTTTTTCAAATCCCCAAGACTATGAATATTTCACCGTACATCAGGAATTAGATGTCAAACATTCTCAAGAAGAAAAAGAACTGATAGAAATGCTTCTGAATAATGATTGCGGAAAAATTTTACAAGCAACAAGAGACGTGACAAGCGCCCTTTGGAATTTCTTAGGATCCTTCCTCGATGAGACTCCTTCAGAAACTCCTGTCTCTAACGGACAATCCAAACGCTGTGGATGTTGTCGTCATTAAGATTTGCAAGAAATTCCCTGCTCTATAGAAGCAGGGAAAATACATTCTTCACTATACAGCAGTATGAGATACTTCTGCTGTTTTCGTTTCTTCAATAGCATTCGCTTTATTCTGGCAGGTTACTTCGTAAATACGTTTTTCTAATTCTGCAAATAACGGTTTATTACGCTTAAGTTCTTCCCGTACTGCTTCACGCCCTTGTCCCAGCTTGCGCTCTTGATAATTAAACCAAGATCCCTTCTTATCAATGATATTATGCTCAACTGCAAGATCTAAAATGCAACCCGCGGAAGAAATGCCTTCATTAAACAAAATATCAAATTCTGCTGTTCTGAATGGAGGAGCTAGCTTATTTTTTGCTACTTTAACTTTGATACGGTTACCGAGATCTATACTATCACTGCCTTTGATAGAACCAATACGACGAATATCGATACGTATTGAAGAATAGAATTTTAACGCTCTACCACCTGTCGTTGTTTCGGGATTACCAAAGCTAACGCCTATTTTTTCTCGAATTTGGTTAATAAAAATGGCACATGTCTGAGTACGTGCTAACGTAGCTGTAAGCTTGCGCAATGCTTGTGACATCATACGCGCCTGCAATCCTACATGCACATCACCAATTTCTCCTTCGAGTTCACTCTTAGGGACTAATGCAGCGACAGAATCTATTACAATGACATCTACAGCACCAGACCGTGCTAATAGCTCAGCAATGCTCAGAGCATCCTCACCACAATCGGGCTGAGAAATCATCAAATCATCAATATTTGCTCCTATCAAAGAAGCATAGCTAGGATCTAAGGCATGCTCAGCATCAATATAGGCAGCAATACCACCCATCTTCTGAGCATTCGCGACAATATGTGTAGCTAAAGTAGTTTTTCCGGAAGATTCAGGACCAAAAATTTCCACAATTCGTCCCTTCGGTACTCCACCAATTCCAAGAGCCAAATCTAAGGATAACGCGCCTGTTTTTATAGTTGAAATTTCATGGGACGCAGAATGCTTCCCAAGGCTCATAATAGATCCAGAACCAAACTGTTTTTCAATATACGCAACAGCTGCTTCTAATGCTTTTTTGCGATCGGGGACGTTCATAATGTAGGAGCTCCTTTGTTACACACCTCCCATGCTACGATCCTTACACTATAAGGATACTGAGAAAAGATAGTACCCACCTCTCCCGCAGCTTAACAAAAGATGTTATAATATTCTTGTGACAAGTATCCAATCTAGACTACTGTCCGACCTTTATGGATAACCCACTTTTTCATGCCAGTCAAGACAGAATACATAAGTACGCAGAAGAATAGCACCAAACTAAATAACCATCTGTCTAAGAAGATTCAGAGTACTCTATGATAAGCGGGAAGAGCCATCATACACGGTCATCGCGTTGTTGACAATCTACTGATCGAGATAAAAATTTTAAAAAAATATTAGCAAAGAAACAAACTACTGACAGGAAAATCATGAGACTCCCTAGTTAAATAGGGCACGTGTTGTTCGCGATAACCTATACCAATAGAAAGTGTATGAAGATGTTGTGCAAGCCAACGATCATAATATCCTCCTCCATAGCCTAAACGATATCCATCGTTATCAAAAGCTAAACCGGGGACAAGAACATGAGTGATATCAGTGGTCGGAAATATATCCAAATCAACATTGGAAAAATCTAAGGGGTTAGTAAGTTGTGATAGTACATCAATACTTCGAACAATCACAGGCACCATAGTTTTATTGGAGATATGGGGCAATATGAGAGTGCAGTGTTCCAAAATAGCAGTATTCGCTAGACGAGTGGAAATTTCTGACTTATAGGAAACAAAAGACATAACACACGCATTCTTAGGAAGGGTGTGCACAAAATCTCTTAACTTTAGGGACGCTTCTATAATCCGAAACTGCGGCAAACAATTACGAACTTTTTGCAAATGGTTGCGCAAAAATTTTTTCTCAGATTGTTTTTCTGAAGATATGATCTGCATGCTAATCAATCAAGGGTTTGCCATCTTGATAGGGGATTTTTTTAATAACTGTTCCTGAAGACGTGAAGAAAACAGCAGTGCCACAACCTTTATCTACTTTAGCATAGGGATAACGATCTCCAGGGCGAAAATATTCACCTTTAACGAGAAGCTCATTATCGTACTCCTCTGTAGCCATAATTTCTCCTTCAGGGTAGTACAATGTAAGTAAACCAGATTTTTTGTTATTTACTAATTCCTTACAACTTTCTAAGTTGCCATTAGGATACCATGTTTTTACTGTTCCCTGAAGAATACCCTGATTCCATGTCAACAACAAGCGTGGTTTATCTGACCCTGGGTAAAAGAAACACTCCTCACCATGCTTGACTCCATCTACAACAAAGTAGGTTTGAACAATATTTTCACCCAAACTGTCGAATACTATAACTTCGCCTTTTTGCTCTCCTCGAGAAAAAGTCCGAGTTTCTACAACAGCGTGTTTCCCATAAATAGATTGTACACCGTTACCGTTTATGACTTGCGATACTATCTTCTTAGCTTCACAATCTAGATAACATCCGGTTACTAAACTACCTTTGTTATATTCTTCTTTAGATAAAACAACATCTGAACCTTCAGAACAACGAATACTTACACCATGTTTCTGGCCATTTTCATAACATTGTTTTTTCAGAAGATCTCCTTCCTGAGTAAATGTTAGAAACTCTCCGTGAGCCTTCCCTTTGCGATAAGGACATTCTTTCCAAACTTGACCATTTGGATGATAATAAAATGAAACTCCTTCCAATAATCCTTTTTCATAGCTAATTGCTGCTTCCAATATCCCTTCATCATTGTGAGCAAGCGTTATCCCGTCAAATAACCAGCCAGATTCAGCAGAAGGATGTAAGTCAGCAATCCCTCCAATCACCTCGGCTTGTATTTTAATTTTCCCATTACTATGCCACTCACGATACCGACCACAAGCACGGTTATTTAAACACTCTAGATATTGATGAATTTGACCGTTAGCATAATAGGTTGTCAAACAAGCAACGCTCTCTCCCTTGGCATTCTTATACATACGCATGACTTTTTGATAAGGCTGAGGAGCAAGAAAATTAATTTTAGCATACTTCTTTAACTTCTCTTTGGAACAGATAGTCTCCGATAACCCATTCCTATCAATAATATTCACACCTGTTAATGTTAATTTCTCATACCTTCCTTCACCACATAAGGGAGTAAAAGAAATGAGAGAAAGACTGCAGATAAAGAAACTAACTTTTCTTATAAACATCGACTTATAGCCTCAGCATTTATAAACCACACCTCGTTACCTAAAGGCGTGACATGTTTGGTCATCTCCCAATGTGTAAAAAACGCTAGGGGAGCATTGGAATTATCAGGATTAAGCAAATAGAAGATCTCCTGAATATTTTTACTATCAACCTCTACAGGAGATTGTAATCTGATACATATGAGATCGTCACCTAAATCTTCTGTAAACCAGATTAAACGATTGTTACTATTATTAATCGTTTTTTGCCTGGCCCAAACTTCCTTACTATGTGTTATTAAAGAGTCTTTAGGTAAAGAAGCTAAAGTTTCTCTCTCTTTTTGTAGCAAAATAATAGCTTGACTGGCTTGCTGAAAATCTTCGTAACGGAATGACTTACGATTAAGCATCAATGCTGTATTCTTTTTGGAAATAGCAGCTGAACGATCTCTTTCTAACTTTAAGGAAAGCACATGGGAATTTAATAGCTGCAAGCGTTTTGTTTTAGCTACATGTCTGTAAATAATCCCGGCAATAGGGAAACTACACACAACACTTAAAACTAACAAAATACTCACAATATAAGATCTTTTCATAGATCCCCCTGGCCAATAAGATTAAATTGTAATTCAAAAGTACGCTGATCAGCATCGAGATGAGTTACTTCAGTATTGTTAAAATGCGGGCTTAAAGATATCTTTTTAAAAAACATAGTCATGTCTTCAGGGTCTCCACTACCTTTGAGGACAATATTTGCTTTATAAGGTGCTAGCGGATCTTCTTCAGAAGGGAAGCTGGTTAAAAGGTAGGAAAAATAAGAAAATTTGACTGATGGGGTGCTCTGAGACAGGTTCCCAAGCATTATCATAACTTCCTGACTTGTTAAAATTGTAGGCAGGTAAAGATATGGTGATTCACAACATAACGTTTGTCTTTTCACGAGATCCTCGACACCATCCAGAGACCACGGTATCTGAGAAATTTCTGGACAAGCTAGGCAAAGATTTTCCCTAACCTTAGAAGAGAGCAGGGAAAGTTTGCTAAAAGATACAAAACCTACCGCTACCGCCGACAATAAAGCAAGTCTGCCTATGGTCCAAGCAGATCGCTTAAACCAATAAGTTTGTGCTATATTTGAAATCTGATATGGGTCGTAAGGAAATATTGCAGCTTTATTAGAAGCCCCGTGATAGGCGGATATAATCGCGTCACCATAAGTTTTCCAAACATCTGCGTCAACTCCAAATGTAGGTACCGTACAAGAGATCAAAGACAACGGCAATATCTGCGCCAATTTGTTAAACAAACTTTCAGAAATTCCCACAATATGTATACCGGCTAAATCGACAGAAGTATAAGTTTCCTGAAAATAGCGAAATGTTGAAGCTATTTGCTCGTGAACATTTTCACAAACATTAGAAAACGATCTCCCGAGAATTACGGATCTGTTTTGCACAAATAAACAAGAAATTTCTTCAGATCCTTGATAAATTAAAAAATAGGCGGGCAATGTTTTTAAAGGAGTCTGCTCAACTAAGAAAAAAATATCTGCCAAGTGGCAAGAAATAATTCCGGGAAATAGCCCGAGATGATTTACTATCCCTAATTTCTCTTCTATGGAACTTTTTTGGGTAATCCATAATGTTATCGGTGTTTCCCCTTGAGTTGTTTTTTGCCCCAACCTGGAGAAAATAGAGAGGGAATCTAGCGGTAATGCAGTATGAGTTTCTAGATCCGATAAAGCAACCTGTAAAAGATTTTTTTTCTTCTTCAAGCTAGAAAAAAAACTTTTGACTAGACTGTTTTGCCCTCTTATTGAAAGGGTCCCCTTGGATGTAAAATACTTTTTTGATATCGATAACGGTCCATTATCACTACACTGTTTGCATTCGGCAACTATCCAGCCTTTGCATGTTTTCTGCAAAATTGCTATTTTGGTTGCATTGTACGCGTCATGACTTAGACCGATATGATATATGGGTAGCTTAAAATCCATAGAGCAGTGATTCTTAAAAAATAAAGGCAATCATTTTAAAGCATAAATGGGTCTTTTTCAAGAAAAACACATATTAATTGTTTATAAATAGAGAAGGAAATAATGCTATCTTATTTCTTAAGAACTGCAATTAACATTTATAGTTTTCTAATTTTAGTATATATTCTTGCATCGTGGGTTCCAGAATGCCACAGAATGAAGTGGTATCAATATGTGCATAAATGCGTAGAACCTTACCTAAGCCTGTTTAGAAGATTCATCCCTCGTATTGGTTTTATTGATTTCAGCCCAATGGTCGCACTCTTGTGCTTAGAGATTGTTCCATTTCTTGTATTAAGAACCTTACGTTTTATTATTCTTAGTATATTTCAATCTGCATGGCTACTCCAGTATATATAAAAAACATTTTACTCAGATCTCCCGTAGTTTACGCGCCTTTAGCTGGGTTTTCTGATTTCCCCTACAGGAAAATGTCGTCTTTGTATAACCCTGCCTTAATGTTTTGTGAAATGGTTAAAGTAGAGGGTCTGCTTTATTCTCCCAAACGCACATTAAAACTTTTAGATTACTCTGAAGATATGCGGCCTATTGGAGGGCAGTTATGTGGTAGTAAACCAGAAATGGTAGGAGATGCTGCCAAGATGCTACAGGACCTAGGTTTTGATTTAATAGACCTTAATTGTGGTTGCCCAACAGATAGAATTACAAAAGATGGAAGTGGCTCTGGAATGTTAAAAACACCAGATCTAATAGGGAAAATGGTCGAAAAAATTGTAGAAGCCGTCTCTTTGCCTGTCACTGTGAAAATACGCTCTGGTTGGGATACGAATAGCATTAATGTAGAAGATACTGTACGTATCATCAAAAACGCAGGCGCTAGTGCAATATTTGTCCATGGAAGAACTCGAGCTCAGGGTTATGTGGGTCCTAGCAATCGAGAATACATAGCAAGAGCTAAGATAGCGGCGGGAAAAGACTTCCCAATATTTGGTAACGGCGATATTTTTTCACCAGAGGCAGCTAAGGAAATGCTAGAGACAACCAAATGTGATGGGTTGCTCGTAGCTCGCGGAACAATGGGAGCTCCATGGGTCACGAAGCAGATTGAAGATTATCTCACCACTGGCACTTATGAAAACGTTTTATTTCCACAAAGAAAAGAGGCTTTCTTTCAACATTTACAGTTAATTCAGGAATATTATCAAAGCGAAGAAAAATTCCTTTCAGAAACTAAAAAACTTTGTGGACATTACTTGATTTCTGCAGCTAAAGTACGTTCTCTACGCTCTTCTTTAGCAAAAGCACGGTCATCTGCAGAGGTATATAAACTGTTAGAGGAATACCAAGAATCTGACGTGGAAACTCAGAATTCTTCTGCTTTAAATAAGTGTTGAGACAAAAATTTAGCTAACTGAAACATATCTATAGGTTCGTTGCCTATAATAGCTCCCAGTTTAGCATCAGGAATTAGAAGTCGCTTGTTGTCCTGCGCTTGTAGGTTATGCAATTTAATATATTCCCAAACTTTTTTAGTTGCATCTCCACGCGAGACTGGTTCATTACCAATCATAGCTGCGAGTTGCGGAGAGGGAGAAAGAAGTGGGCTGTTGTTTTTCTTAACGGTCTTATCTTTAGAAGATTTTGTTTTCTTTGTTTTTTTTACAGATTTTTCAGAAGATCTCTTTTTTGCTAAGGATTTCTTTTCATAGGGGGTTTTGGGAGTACCTTCGTACTTAGAACGAACTGCTTCTATAGTATTCCCTATTACACTACAGTCAGGATACTCAGAACAGGAATAGAAAATCTTATTATAACGGGATCGTTTCTTTAAAATTTTCCCAGAACAGCCAATAGCAGGGCAATCTACAGGCTCTTCATGCTCACTCTCTTCGCCTCTTTTATGAATAGAAATTGTTCCACGGCACTTAGGATAATTAACGCATCCCAAGAAAGTTCCGAAACGTCCATGACGTACTTTCATTTCATTGCCACAAATCGGGCAAGAGCTATCCCAAGGAGTATCTGAAGCATAATCGTCTTTGTTAAAAGCAAGCTCTTCTTCTGAGGTCTTATAGTCGCACTCAGGATAACCAGAACAACCATAAAAATAGCCGCTTCTGCTCCAAATTTTTACAAGTTGACCAGAGTGACATTTTGGGCACTGTATGTCAGTAAGAATTCTAGGTATTACTGCCTCTTTTTCCGCAGTAGTAACAGCCGGTAAAAATTGATCCCAAAATTCCTTGAGAAGAAGTTTCCATGACTTTTTATCATCGGCAATGAGTTCAAGCTCATCCTCCATAAGAGCAGTGAAACCTATATCCATAATTCTCGGAAAATTGGTTTCTAGAAATTGAGATATAACTCTGCCTAGCTCTGTCGGACGTAAACGTTGATTTTCTTTAGTAGTATAGTCCCGACTTTGTATCTTATTCATAATTGTCGCATACGTAGAAGGGCGGCCTATACCTGATTTCTCCAATTCTTTAACCAGAGAAGCCTCTGTGAATCTAGGTAAGGGTTTAGTAAAAGCTTGTTCTTGGGTAATTTCTTCCTTTTCTAGACTATCTTGAGCATGTAAAGCTGGTAAAGCGAACTCTTCCTCTTGTTCAGCATCATCATCATTCTTCTCCTCATAAACAGCCAAGAAACCTTTGAACTTCAGCATTGAACCTGTGGCACGCAAATCGATTTTCTTATCTGTAGCAATTTGTATTGCCAAAGTATCATAAACCGCTGGGGTCATCTGAGAAGCAACAAATCGTTTCCAAATCAATGAATACAGTTTATACTGATCTTCAGACAATTTATCTTGTAATTGATCCGGAGATAAACGAATATCAGTGGGACGAATGGCTTCGTGAGCATCTTGTGTCATCTTCTTAGTAGAATAAATATTCGCTTTCTCAGGAAGATATTCTTGACCAAACAATTGATGAATGTACTCTCTGGCAGATGCTAAAGCCTCGGGATCAATACGAACCGAATCAGTACGCATATAGGTAATCAAACCCGTAGCATCGTCATTGTTCAGCTCTATCCCTTCATATAAAGTCTGAGCAACAGACATAGTTTTAGATGAAGAAAAACGAAAATGGCGACTAGCTTCTTGTTGCAACGTTGAAGTAATGAAAGGAGGAGCCGGATTACGACGCTTTTCACGGGCCTCTATGCGTGACACCATATAAGAAGCATCTTCCAATAATTGTACGTAGTACTGAGCTTTATCAGCTGAATTAATCAGCAACACATCGGCTTCAGTTTTCTCAGCCGGAAGATCTTTTTCCCAACGTTTACCATCGCAAGCGTACAAATATGCCCAAAAATTCTTACCACTTTTGGGATCCTTAAGTAAAACGCGTATATTCCAATACTCAGTTGGAACAAAAGCTTCTATAGCTTTTTCTCTATCAACAACTAACTTTAAAGCTACAGATTGAACGCGCCCGGCAGATATTCCTGAACGTTGTTGCAACTTTCTACTTAGAATAGGAGAAATCTTGTATCCCACAATGCGATCTAACAAACGTCTAGCTTGCTGAGCATTGACTAAGGACATATCAATTTCTCTAGGATGCTTTAAAGCTTCAGTAACAGCACCCTTTGTAATCGCATTGAATGATATTCTTTGCGTACGTGTATTTTTGGGCAGCTGATTCGCTATATGCCATGCAATGGCTTCCCCCTCACGATCAGGATCTGGTGATAGATAAACAACATCGCAATCAGCTGCTAGTTTACAAATACGATCTATTACGTCCTTCTTATCTGGAAGTACCTGATACTGCGGTTCAAAATCATGATCAACGTCAATTCCAAACTCCTTCGCAGGAAGATCAACGACATGCCCTAAAGATGAAGCAAAAATAAAGCCCTTACCTAATAATTTTTGCAGGGTTTTAATCTTAGCAGGAGACTCTACTATAATTAGGGACTTCTTCATCTATCTATCAATGGCGTATTTGCTTAAAAGAACTCTTTTGCAACAATAACGCCGTTCCTTATTTTGTAATTTTGCTTCTTTATATAAAAATTTTCCTCATGCAGGCATAACATATTTATTGCAAGCTTTCGCTATTTAAACAGTATTTATGCGAAACATGGAGGGGAATTATTAGCTCGACGTATCCTACAGATTTATAAGAACTTTCAACCACCTTTTCCAAGATACCGAGGTAATGATAAGATTACTTAAATCCGGTGTCGTAATATCTGTAACACCTCATTCTATGAACAAATAACCCTCTCAATGCCAAGCTAATCCATGCATAACTACCGCAAAAGTAGAAGAATCAAGAGCAGAAGATAAACTTTTAAGTTTTCTTCTGTCAAGCTATAAACAAAAGTTTTATTTTTAATGATGCTGCAAACGCAAGCCAATCATATTTCCCAACCGTTATTGAGTTTAGGTATGATTCTTTTCAAGCGATTTTACTCTACAAATAGCCAAAGCCTCACCAATTTTGATTACTAGAGTATAGTTTTTTTCTTGTTGACGAGCGTTTTTTATTTTAACAATAAGTAAACGAAATACAATACCACCAGCGAACGTTGCTGCAAGGGAGCCTAATGTGACTCAATTTGATTCTACAAGTCCGCCCTCATCTACGGAAGATGATCTAATTCAGTTAAACAGAGCAGGAATCATAGCTGGGCCTGAAGAACTAAAGCTTAGCTTTTTTCTAAGAGTAGAGGAAATTCTAAATAACGCCCCTGAATATCCCGAAATTTTTCCTCAACGATTGAGAGATTTATTTGATATCTATCCTGATCATCTAACAGTTTTGTATTCGAACGAAGGCATGGATGTTTGGGAAGGTGGGTGCACTTGGATTCTAAATAACCATGTAACCGTTCAATTACGTAAACAACTCCACAAAGCTGCCCGTTGGTTAGGAATTTATTCTAAAGAAGAAATTTTAGCACATGAAGCTGTACACGCAGCACGAATGAAGTTTTACGAACCCATGTTTGAAGAGCTTCTAGCTTACCAAACCTCTTCTTCTGTAATTCGCAGATTTTTGGGCCCATTGTTTCGCTCTCCCGGTGAAAATTATAGCTTTCTTTTATTTACTATAACAGGGATTGGTCTCTCCTTATGGGAACCTATTGTGGGTATAGCCACCATTCTTTCAACTCCCATCTATTTCGGTGCACGCCTATTAATTACACAGTACTTCTTCCATCTTGCGAAAAAAAAATACGTAAGATGTTAGGCATTCCTCCTCTATGGGTTTTACTAAGACTTACGGATAAAGAAATTCGTATGTTTGCGTCGCAACCTATTCCGGTTCTTGAAAAATATGCAAGAGAAAGAAAACTGGATAGTGTACGTTGGAGACAAATCTATCTGTCTTATTTCGTATAATCTACTTTGTGCTGTAAAGCAGCTTTACAATTAAATACAAAAACGTTGCTTTCTTTTATGTGCGGGTAAGATGTTCAGCTGCTCACGATATTTCGCTACAGTTCGTCTCGCACAAGATATACCCTGAGTGGCAATTCTCCTACTAATGTCGACATCTGACAAAGGAGACTTTTCAGATGCAATCCATTCCTGAATCCATCTTAATATGAGATCTTTTGAACAACAAGAATTCTGAGAAACAGATTTAGGAAGAAAATGTTTCATGGGCAATATACCAATAGGAGTTGCAAGCGCCTTGTTCTCTATAGCACGGAATATTGTAGATTCATGAAATGCTAAATCACGGGATAAAATTTTAACAGATAAGGGACGAGGAATAAGCTCTTCACCAAGAAGATATTGTTCCTGATAGAGGATGATTTTCTCCACTATTGCAAATAAAGTTCGTTCTCTTTTTCTTAAATTCTTAATTAACCATTTTGCTGAAATGAGGTACTGGTTTAAACACTTTCTTTCTGAATGCGATAACGTTTCATAAAGGGCAAAAATCTCGTTATTCAGTTTAATCTCTGGTAAACCCTTTCCATTAATCTGAATTTGCCAAACCTGACCATCATGAGATAAATATACGTCAGGTAGAGGAGATAATAGATCTGTTTTCCCTTTTGCATACCCAGCTGCTGGAGACCAAGGAATGGAGGACAGAGCTTTTTTCAAAATACTTCGAAGGTCTTCTAAAGAGCAACGGAGTTTATGAGACAATTTAACAAACTCGCAATTAGCTAAAAGGGTATAGTGGTTAGCTATAATCTCGTAGGCACGCGGGTGCTCCGTTTTTCGTAGATTCCGCAACCAGTACGCCTGTAACGAAGGTGCTGCTACTCCTAATGGGTGAAATTCTTGGATGTTTTCCCAAATTTTCAGGACTTTTTCCAAAGATACTTCTAAATGTAAAGCTACGAATTCTGGATCCTGAAGAAAAAGTCCTTGATCAGAAAGATTACCTATAATGTACTGAGCTATAATGAGATCATGATTTTCAGAAAATGTTTGACAAGCCTGATTGAACAAATGATGAAAAAATGAATCTGGATGAGAAAAGTCACAAAAGTTGGCACGATAAGAACAAAAGGTATCTTCTTCTAAAGAGCTGATGTCAAAAAAAGGATTATGCACTATCTGCTGTGCTACATAAGAAGAAAGTTCTGTTAAAGGGAATTGGAGCATCTGCAGCCCTTGCTGCATACGCAGAGAGGGCTGATATTTTAATCCGAGTCTTTGGTTTTGTTGAACCATAAGCTAACATACTTGAATCAAGTAGTCCCTAGGAATTTCTTTAAGAAATCTGCTAGGTTTCATTGCGCGAACTGTGCCCCAAAGAAACCTTGTTTGCGCAGCTGTGAGGTAAAGAAGATCTTGAGCTCTAGTAATCCCTACGTAACATAACCTTCGTTCTTCTTCAAGATTTTCATAACTACCCTTAGAATTCGCATGCGGGAAAAGGTTTTCTTCTAGTCCAACAACAAAAGCTATACGAAACTCTAACCCTTTCCCATTGTGTATGGTCATAAGATTTACACGGTCTTCCTCTAAAGCTGTGTCGTCCGTGGAACTTTTTAAAGCAAGATCGTCTAAAAAAGTTTCCAAAGCACCTTCAATATTTTGCTGTTCCCATTCAAATGTTTTCGAAATTAACTCATCTAGATTCGCCTTTCTATCCTCGAAAGTATCGGGATCTTCTTTTAATACTTGTAGATAACCTGTGATACGTATAGTTGCTAAAACAAATTCATTAAGAGGAAGAGTGTTATAAGCGACTTCTAATTGCTTGAATACACTTAAGTAATCACGCAAACCCTCCTGTTGTTTTTTGGATAATTTTACGCATCCAGTATCTAAAGCAATTTGGCACCCCTCAAGTAAGTTACAGTTATTTTGCAACGCAAACTCTACTAAAGACGCAATGGTTGATGGTCCCACCCCCCTTTTAGGAAGGTTAACAGTACGATCAAAAGCCATAATATCTTTCCTAGCTATGAACATTCTCAAAAAAGCTAGAATGTCTTGTATTTCTTTACGCTTGTAAAAAGATAGTCCACCAAGAATCTCATAAGGAATACGTCTACGTAACAGAGCATCTTCGAAAGTTCTAGATTGGAAATTCGTTCTATAAAATATACATATATGACGTAAAGAGACCTTCCCGTGCTGATGAATACGCAGTATCTCTTTAGCAACAAATTCAGCTTCTTCTTTATCCGTGCTCCCTAAAAAAACACGAATTTTTTCACCAGGCCCTTTGACACTACGTAATTCTTTTTTCAGCCTGGATGTATTATTCTGAATCAACGCATTAGCTGCGTTTAAAATATTACCGTAACTTCGATA
The DNA here is from genome assembly GCF_000454725.1 of Chlamydia ibidis 10-1398/6. NCBI lineage: Bacteria > Pseudomonadati > Chlamydiota > Chlamydiia > Chlamydiales > Chlamydiaceae > Chlamydia > Chlamydia ibidis. The sequence continues at coordinate 36,620 of NZ_APJW01000001.1, forward strand.
ATTTTCCTCTAACCGTAAAACGCGAGCTTGAGGATAGTCTCTCTCAAAATTTAAAATATTATGAATATTAGCACCACGCCATGAATAAATAGACTGATCTGGATCACCAACTGCAAAAACATTCCGATGATTTTTAGCTATTGTTTGTGCAATTTTATACTGCGCATGATTCGTATCTTGGTATTCGTCTATCAACAAAGCTTTCCACAGTTGTGCATACTCCTCTCTTGCCTCAGGGACCTGATCAAATAACTTAACAGTCAAAAATAATAAATCATCAAAATCTACAGCGTTTGCTTCAGCAAGACGTGCTTGGTACTCTTTATAAATAGAAACTACGGGATCAAGATAATCTTCAGGATTGAGGTCTTCAGGAGATAACAAGCGGTTTTTCGCTTGTGAAATATGATACTGAATACTACTGCTGAGGTTTTTTTTCAGATTAAATTTTTGCAGACACTGCTTTAATAACTTTTCTGTGTCACTTTGATCATAAATAATAAAATTATTATCCCGATTTAATAAATGTATCGAACGTCTTAAAATAAACACTCCTAAACTATGAAACGTGCATACCATAGGAATATCAGCTCCGTAAACCTGAGGAGATTGGTTTACAATACGTTCTTTTAGTTCTCTTGCGGCCTTATTAGTAAAGGTAACCGCAAGAATTTCCCTAGGTGCAATGCCTTCATTAATCATATGAAGAATACGATAGGTAACAACACGTGTCTTCCCAGCACCAGCGCCCGCTAAAATTAAAACCGGTGTCATTGGAGAGGTCACAGCAGTAAATTGGGCTTCATTTAATTCAGTGGTTAACATAATTGTATCCTAAATATTTAGCTGACGTCTGGAAAATAAGATAATAAGGGGACTAAAATTAATATAATGCAGTCAGTATACTGCTCATTACAACTATAGGAGTTAGTAAGTCATGCGTCATGCTTTTACTATAGATCAGCTTCCCTTGTCTTGGCAAGAGCAGCTTCACGAAGAATGGTCTCAACCTTACATGCTCAGATTAAGAGATTTTTTAACCTCTGAGTATGCCCAACATACAATATATCCTGCTAAAGAAAACATTTTTACAGCTTTAAAAAGCACACCTTTTGAAAAAGTACGTGTTGTTATTCTAGGTCAAGATCCCTATCCTGGAGAAGGGCAAGCACATGGTTTGAGCTTCAGCGTTCCTAAGGGACAAAAACTTCCACCGTCTCTTGCTAATATCTTTCGTGAATTAAAAACAGACTTAGGAATAGACAACTCTACAGGTTGTTTACAATCTTGGGCAAATCAAGGAGTACTCCTACTTAATACTATTTTGACAGTACGATCAGGAACACCTTTATCTCACGCTAACCAGGGGTGGGAACAGTTCACTGATGCCGTTATCACTAAGCTAATTCAACAACGTTCCCATATTATATTTGTATTATGGGGAAATTCGGCTAAAAAAAAGTGCGATTTACTATTTCATTCCAATCATAAGCACGCTATTCTAGCTGCTCCCCATCCCTCACCTTTGGCTGCACACAGAGGTTTCTTCGGCTGTTCTCACTTTTCAAAAATTAACTATCTCCTTAAAAGGCTAAATAAGCCTATGATCAACTGGAAACTCCCATGAATGAAAGTATTCAAACTGTTTCTTTTAGCAAGACTCACCGTCTCACAGCAAAAGCAACAGTAAGTTTGGAGATGCCTTTAGCAACACATAGTCTACATCAAGAAGGTATGCCAGAAACACGCCGCTTAGAGGATGATTTTTTACGAGCGGAAGCTATACTTACTGAAATGCAAGAAATTCGTTGTTGCCTAGAAAGGTCTCTAGATAATCTAGTTCCTCGTAGCTAAGCTGCATTCTAACAAAGCTTGTAAATGAGGATATAATTTTTGTAGGGCTTTAGCTCTATGGGACACTTGATTTTTTACTTCTTCTGATAACTCGCCGAATGTCTGTTTATAATCATATTTTAAAAATAGACAATCATAGCCAAAGCCTGAGGAACCTCGTTCGTGGTGGCCGATGTATCCTTCACAGATCCCCCGAGCTTTAAAAATTTTTCCTTCAGGAGAAGCAAGTACTATACAACATTCAAAATACGCAGATCGGTCAACTATACTTTCTAAAGACGCCATCTGTTCTAATAGCTTTTTTCTGTTGTCTTTATCAGTAGCACGATCTCCAGCAAAATTAGCGGATAACGGGCCTGGCAAACCGTTTAATGCAGGGACCATAAGCATAGTATCATCGGCTATCACCCAGCAATTTAAGTACTTCGCAGCATGAAGGGCTTTTTTCAAAGCATTTTCTTCAGGAAGAGAACCTGTTTCCTTGGGAGGATGATATTCAGGAAAATCCGTTAAAGAAAAGATATCAAAGCCTTTCAAACGCTTCAAAAAGCTTTTCGTTTCCCTTATTTTATAGCCATGAGAGCTAGCAATGACTATTTTCATACACTTCTCCTAGGAAAATGAAGAAACAACTATTTTTGCTCCATTCAGAACAGAAAATACCCAGCCTGTCAGCTTAGATAATTTTCATAAAAATTCTCATTATCAAAATTTATTTCCAAGAAAGTATCCCCAAGCCAATTCTATTACAAGTATATTGTTATTGAAACAATTTTATCCACGTACTACCTAGATTTATACGTGCAAAATCTCTAATGTAATCCAGTAGTTTGTTAAGATACAGATGTTGCTAAAAGATATCTTTCTTTATTAGCTGTACCTAATCATAGGAACATAAATTGATGGATTTTCTCCTTTAATCAATAGGCAATATGAAGGTTACTGTTTGGATCATTATTTGTATCTGTTTCCCTTCTTTCGGATTCTCTCAGGTGTTGGTAGGGCTTGATCGTGTTTTCCAAGAAGAAACTTTTACAAACTGGATAAAAGATAAAAAAATCACACTTATCACTCACAGTGCAGCCATTAACAGTCAAGGACAAAACGCCCTTGTTGTGTTTTCGGAAGGTAAAAAAGACTGTCTTCTTAATATCTTATGTACTTTAGAACACGGGTTTTATGGCGCCACTCCTGCAGAAACTCCCGAATATAACCCTTCTATTGATAGAATACGGACAGTGTCTTTATATGGAATCTCAGAAGTCCCTCAACACGCTGTAGAAGGTAGTGATATTTTAGTTTACGATGTCCAAGATGTAGGGGTAAGATCATATACATTTGTCACCTCGTTACTACACATAGTTAAAGCATCAGAAAAATATAACATTCCTTTGATAATCTTAGATCGCCCTAATCCTATGGGGGGTAATGTTATAGATGGTCCTCTGCCAAAAACAAATTCTGGTTATATTCCTGAAATCCCTTACTGTTACGGAATGACGCCAGGAGAACTTGCGTTATTTTATCAAGCAAAATATGCCCCTCAAGCACAAGTGAAGGTCGTTCCCATGAAAGGATGGAAACGTTCAATGACTTTCGAAGAAACTGGTTTAGTTTGGATACCAACAAGCCCACAAATGCCCAATGCTCAAACTACGTTTTTCTACGCAACAACAGGCGTGATTGGGGCTCTCTCAATTGCAAGCATTGGAATAGGATATACGTTACCTTTTCGAGTAATCGGCGCCCCCTGGATGAATGGAAAATTGGTAGCAGAGGAATTAAATAAAGCTCGTCTTCCTGGCGTTACGTTCTACCCTTTCTGCTACGAACCATTTTTTGGGAAATATAAAATGGAACTATGCTCTGGAGTATTCATTGTTCTGAATAATCCTAAAGCATTTTTTCCAATGGAAACTCAATGTACAATTCTGGGCATTATAAAAACTTTGTATCCTAAAGAAACAGCAGAGGCGTTTAAAACATTAAATAATATCCCAATGAGAAGATCATCCATATGTCGCAGTCTAGGAGGCCAAGAATTTCTGCATATCTGCCAACACGAAAAATTTATTACCTGGCCATTGCGAAAATTATGCATGGATTCCAGAGATACCTTTCAAAATTTACGCCGAGCATATCTTTTGCCTGAATATTCTGATGAAATAAACAATTAGAAAATCACATGAATACGCTGTAGCGTACTATCAAAAATCACCAAATTTGACAGGAATTTTTATTGTTTCTATAAGACAGTTAGGAGAGCGTCACGCTTCTAAACTATCAGGAAATCGATAGGAACAGAGTGTCTAAACTATTTAAAAATAAGCTAGAAGGATTACAAGCTTTACAAAGAGGAATCCATAACCTATCCAAAATAATATGCCCAACTTTAGGACCACAAGGCTGCCAGGCTATTATTAAAAATGGATCATCAATTCCCTATACCACAAAAAATGGCGCTATAATTGCACAAGAGTTCTTATTGCCAGAAAAAACCGAAAATGTGGGTGCTAAACTTATTAAACAAGTAGCTCAACAAACCCGTACGCAAGTAGGTGATGGAGCAACAACTACCATTATTCTGGCAGAAGCTTTATTTTCACAAAGTTTAAAGGGAATTGAACTAGGGATAGATCCTTTGGATATTAGACAAGGCATAACCCTAGCAACAGGACAATTACTCCAAGAGCTGGAAAATAACAAATATATATTAGATTCTCCTGAAGATATTTTTCGCACAGCAAAAGTCTCCACAAATTACGATGCCGAGATAACAGAGTTAGTTACTAAACTCTTAGAAACGGCAGGTCCCTATGGCAAAATATCAGTCATGGAATCCGCGCATCATAAATATCCTTTAATTTCTACAGCACATACAGAAATAGATATAGGATATGCATCTCCTTATTTCGTAACGGATCCAGAGGACATGGAAGTTGTTTACCACAATGTCTATGTTCTATTATGCCAGCAATCACTATCTTCCCTTAACGAATCGTTTATTCATTTTTTAGAAAAGGTGGCTCAAGAAGAAAAATACCCTCTGATCATTATAGCTGAAGATTTTGATCCTCAAATTTTAGCAACACTAGCTGTAAATAAAATTAGAGGAGGACTTCCTATTTGTGCTCTTAAAACAACACAGTCCGCAAACAATATAAACTTAGAAGACATCAGTGTGCTCACCGGAGCATCTATTGTAGGGAATATTTCAGGAGATTCTTTTGATAATGTGTCCTTAGGAGTTCTTGGTTTTGCAAATAAAGTTTTAATCACTAGAAATTCTATAATATTCTCCAAAGGACATGGGGATAGAGAAAAAATTGCCAAACACATTTTGACTCTACATCAAGCAAACCAATTCTCTGTTCAACAAACAGACAATTTACTAGAACAACGTCTATCTTATTTCTTAGGAAATAAAACGAATATCTATTTGGCTAAGGAAGAAAATCAGCAGTTTAAAAATAAAAAACTCTTTCTAAAAGAAGCCATTCAGGCAACAAAAATAGCAATTTCTGGCGGAGTTGTTGTTGGAGGAGGAATTGCTCTGATGAGATCAGCTCTCTCTCTATCTATTCCCAAAGATCTATCTCCTGGAATCGCGTATGGTTATAAAGTTATTTTAGAAACTGCAAAAATTCCCTTAAAAGTAATATTAAAAAATTGCGGACAATATACAGATTATAATTGGAATATTATTGTAGAGCATTCTGATAAACATTTTGGATATAATGCAGTAAACGAACAATTTGAAACCTTGATGAATGCTAAAGTATTCGATCCCTTACTAGTCGTTCAAACTACCTTGAGAAACGCAGTATCTATTTCAAATCTGCTACTAATGACGTGACGTGCTCACTGGTTCAACTTTGTCAAAAACAAAAATATTAAAATATTTTACTCAAAAATAGCGCTTTTTTTTCAAAGTGGAGGAGAAACACTTGATCATTTGAGCTAAGTCGACTACACTCTTCTGCGGATATCTGCGCACCAGTAGCTCAGTGGATAGAGTACCTGGCTACGAACCAGGTGGTCAGAGGTTCAAGTCCTCTCTGGTGCGTCATTATTCATCCATTTCAGTGAGGATAGCAATGGAACCTCTATCAATTGGGAGACCCGCTCCAAATTTTACTGCTAAAGCGATAGTGAATGGCGAAATAAAAGAGATTTCATTAAAAGATTATCTCGGCAAGTATGTCATACTTTTCTTTTATCCTAAAGATTTCACTTACGTATGTCCTACCGAGCTCCATGCTTTTCAAGATTTGTTAGGTGATTTTGAAGACAGAGATGCTGTGGTCTTAGGCTGTTCAGTAGACGACCTAGAAACGCATCTATCTTGGCTAAACACCAAAAGAATCAATGGAGGAATTGAGGGGATAACCTATCCTTTAATTTCTGATACTACTCGTTCAATTTCTAAAGCTTATGGAGTTTTAAAACCTGAAGAGCAACTCTCACTTCGTGGAACATTCTTAATTGATAGAACTGGCATCATTCGTCATGCTGTAATTAATGATCTACCTTTAGGCCGTTCAACTACCGAAGAACTAAGAGTTCTTGAAGCTTTGATTTTCTTTGAACAAAATGGTATGGTTTGTCCCGCTAACTGGCAAAAAGGAGAAAAAGCCATGTTGCCGACAGATGAAGGACTCAAAGAGTATTTTAGTACTATCGACTAAATTTTTACCCACGGTTCTCCGTGGGTTTCTTTTTGTTTAATCAAAGTCTTAAAGTGACCGACTAAAAGTAAGTAAATCGTAGAGATCTTGCTCTTGAAATAACAAAAGACTGCCGTGCTTTTGACACAATGAACGAGAGGCTTCGATAATACTTTGATCTCCAACACCTGGGAGAGCAATGGCAATTATGTTCTTCAAACTGGTCTGGGTGTTCAGAAAATGCAGGCCATAAAAATAGCTGTCTATACCGTAGCCTTCTTCTTCTACTCTGAAGTAAAGAACATCGTATTGATACATCAGTGCCTGTATAGCTAAAGTGATGCCTAAGCTATTACTACCACTTCCGAGGTAATCATATAGATCTCCTATACTACAACATAAATATGCCGTATCGTAGCTTCCTCTTTCTGCTTCACCGAATAAAGCTATTGTGGATTTCATCTGAAATAAATAATTCGGAGTTTATTTCAGACAATACAAAAGTTGTTTTTTATTATCTATATCTAGAGAATACCAGAGATAACGAGAATTAAAATTGTTATTTCTTATGCTTTGGTAAAGAAAGCTTTTGATTAGCATAAATAACATCAGACTCTAATTTATTGAGTTTTTTCAACTCACTAACAGAAATTTGATACTTTGTAGCAATTTTTCCTAGAGTTTCTCCAGATTTTACAACGTGAATATGCTCAGGAACGTGGTCTGAGAAGTCGGGATATGCCTCGAGAGATGACCCGTCAACCAAAGCAAGTAGGGAACGCCTTAGTAAACGAATATCTTGAGAAAGTACCTTATTGTCTTTTTGAATTTCTTGAAATTTTGTTTGAATGCTAGACTGCATATCTTTAACTAAAGCTGTTAATACTGATAGCGTTTTCGCTAAAGTTTTCTGCTCAATTTCAAGTTGATGTATTTTTTTTGCAAATTCTTCAGGCTTAGCAGAAGACAGTTTTTCTAGCCTTGTTTCCTGCTCATCTAAACGTTCAGAAAGTAGTACTAACTCTGATTCGCACGACATTAACTTACGAGAAGCATCCTCCACTTCTGCAAGTACAACTTGCAAAGAAGGGGATTTTCCAACACCACAACAGATACTGGAGAAACCCCATAACAACGAAAAAACTAAAAACTGAATAACTCTAACGGGCATGTATTTTAAACTCTGTTCGCCGATTTTGTTGCCAGGCTAGTTCATTGTGTCCTAAATTAAGCGGTTGTTCTTTCCCATAGGAAATAGTAAATAAACGTTCTGCGGAAATTCCTTGTTTTATCAGATATTGCTTCACTGCATTAGCTCTTCGAGATCCCAAAGCAAGGTTATAAGCTGCAGCCCCACGTTCATCTGTATGACCGGCTATATACAATGTAGCCTTGGGAGTTTTTTGCAAATGACGTACTAAACTTGACAAAATGGCCAGATTTTCCTCACCTTTGATTGTATAACTATCGGTAGCAAAAGTAATGTTACGGAAAGCAGCATGACTGCTAGTTTTGTACAACTGCTCCTCCCTAGAATCATACACTTCCGCAGAGAAGCTCTGATTTAACTCTTCATCAGAATACAAAGGAACAAAAGCACAAGAGCCTGTTTTTTGTTTACAACTCCTACAAGCATCTTCCCAGTCACCACAATGATATGAGCATGAAGATAAAGATAATAAACTAAGTAAAAAGCAACTCAGCAAAGTTACATTTTTTTTTCTCATGAGATTCCCTTCATTGGTTGTGGGAGAAATGCTCCCCAAGAAGGGAAACGTTTTTCTCCTGATCCTATAGCAATTTTTCTTGTTTTTTGGGTAATCAGACTTAATAAATAAAGATCAGACAAACCGGCCCCACCAGAACTAAAAACAAGATGACTACTGTCTGCTGCCCAAGAAGGACTTTCTTTATCTCCTGGTGTTGTGGTCAACTGGTAATCTTTACCAGTTGAAATATCGTAACAACAAATCTGACGCACCCCCTTAATTACAGAGCAAAAAGCTATTTTTTTACCATCTGGAGACCATGCAGGGCAACTGCTATTTCTATATTTTTTTGTAAGCAAGCGCGGTGCTTGTATTTGAGGATCAACTTGCATGATATAAAGCCTAGGAACACCATCCTTGTTGGAAACGAACACTATCCTCGATCCATCAGGGCTAAAAGTAGGGTTTCCTTGTGTCCCAAAGGTTTCATCAAGGATGCGTCTGGGTTCCCCCTTAGCTCCAGAAACTAAAGAAAAAGACTGCAAAAATAAATCTGGATTACCGTAAGCATCAGAAATAAAGGCTAGCAGTTTTTTTCTAGGGGAAAAAGCTGGCATAAACTGATTCCCTTTTAGGGATAATATTTTTCTTCCTTGAGCGTTCTGCAAGGAACCCAAAAAAATCTTAGGAATGCCTGACCTATAAGAAACATAAATATAAGAATGGTCAGAACCAACGCCCAGCCATTTTGGTGTAATCGATAAAGTGTTCTCTTTTGTTAAAGGATGCAAATTCTTCCCATCATAGTCTACAGACCACAACTCTCCTTGCTTTAATTCTTGCCCACTACAATCTTTACTCAAAGAAAAAATAATCTTTCCCGAGCTAATACCTAAAACATGGGTAAAAGCAAGGTGTATTTGATCAGCAATTTGGTGAATACTCTGTCTGTTTTCTCCTAAATCCTCAGTTAAAATGACTGATGCTAATCTGCGAGGCTCTTGGTTATCCTTAGAAACAAAAAAGGTTAATTCGGGATACCGACAATAGATGGTTACAATACGTTCTCCTGACGCTACATTTGCATCAACTAAAAATGGTTCTAAACGATCTCCTAGAGCTAAATCTCTAAGAAACACTGTGCAGATGGAACGGGCATATGCCTCTTGTTTAGCATCGCCAGCAAGATGCTTGAAAACAACATGCACTGGCAACAAAGTATTTTCCGCACGTACTACTACTTCTAAATCTTTAGCATAGGAAACAACCATACTAAATAGAAGGAAAGTGCTAACAAAAATACGTAGTAACATTTCCAAGAACCTATGGTAGATTAAGAGTCATTACTGAGAAGTTTAATGTGAAAAGTGATGTTTTTTGAGATTGTGTATTTATCTGAAAATTTTTTAAAAGGAATTTTACGAATTTTTGCGAGAAGAATCTCTTGATCAATGCTATTGATATGAGATAGAAACACGCATTCTTTCAACTCTCCTTGGGGAGTGATGGTGATTTTTAAACGCACTTCTCCTAAAAACGGTAGCACCACATGTTCACGAATCAATTGGCATAGTACCTCTTCTTGAGAAGCTACTAGTGAAGAATCTATAGCAACTGATTTTTGTGATACCCAAGCTGTATTGTTCACACGTTCGGTAGTCTCATCTAAATGTTGAGATAACGCTTGTGTCAGACCGACTAACGTTTGTAATTTTTTTTGATCGATTTTATTTTTTTTTACTTCTTTGAATTGTGACGTTGATGGTTTTTCTTGAGCAATTAAAGGTTTCTTTCTGTCTTCTTTCTCTGTCTCATGCCTAGGATGTGGCGATTTTTCTCTAACAACGGGAACGACTTGTTTAGATGCAACCTGAGTCTTTAAAGCCTCTTCCATAACGATTTCTTCTTTAGGAAGAGAAATAAGACTCTCTTTAAACACGACAATTTTGGGCGTTTTTTTTACCCGTGGAGACGCACACAAACAAACGAAAAAACACACATGTGCCACAGCAGCAAAAAGTACGTGGGGAACAAAGGTTCTGATAATCTTCATATTGCGACCAAACATCTCTTTTTTAAAAAGAGAATTAGTGTTGTAAAGCCACGTGTAATTCGTGAAATCCAGCAGATTCTATAATAATTTTTACCTCCTGGTATAGCCTGAAAGGCGTATCCCCATCCTGAAGGAGAACAGGTACCCTATGAGGGTACTGTTTATGTAGAAGAGACAGCTGAGTCTGTAATTCTTTCAAAGACATTTTATGGTCATTCAACGCAATAGTTTTATCGGCGAATATCTTAATTAGAGTGGGGGCATCTTCGTCCTTCCCTAACACTTTATGATCCTTAGCCCCAGGAGCTAATGCTATAGAATCTAAACGTATCATAGGCATAGCAATCATGAAAGCCATCAAAATTACAAATACAATATCAATTAACGGAGTTAAATTAACTGTGGGATCTTCTTCAGACTCTTCAAAAAAATGACGTCTCATAAGTTAGTTTGACGATATTTAACTTCTATAGAATTGAGTAAAAGGTACGCTGTTTGTTCTATTTCCAAAATCAAAAGTGAGGAATGAGCTCTAAGATAATTAAATCCAATCAGCGAAGGAATTGCTACAAACAATCCAACAATCGTGGTTCCTAAAGCAGTTGCCAATCCCTCCATCATGGTTGCCCCTCCAGCATGGCCCATACTAATGTGAGAAAATGACACCAGTATACCCCACACAGTACCTAACAACCCTAAAAAGGGGGCTAAGCTAATTGTTGTTGCCGGGATAAAATTATTTTTTTGCATAATAGCGCGATATTTTGGCATAACCGCGCCTAAAAGAGTTTCTAGAGACTGTATGTCTTCATTAGACAAGACGGGGCCGTGATCAGGAGATCTCTGACGATTTTTATCCAAAAGCTCTAGAGATCCGCGTTTGATTGTAAAATATAAATCAGTGAAAGGACTTAGTTCGGGATGAATATCTAGAGAAAGAGGGGCATGACGATTCTTGATTAAGAAATCTTTAAGAGACCGACCAGAAGCAAGAAATTTTTTTTGAACGGCTAATTTTTGATGGAGCACAGTCCAAGTACATAAAGAGATAATCAATAAACTAAAAAATATCCCTTTACCAAATAAATCTGCTTCCCAGTAAGCGTGAATAATAGGGTTGTTCATGAATTCTAACATGGATAATTAAAGGTTCTTTACCTATTTGGAAAGTAAGGACGATCCTAGCAAATTTCTGCTATAGAGCCAAGCAGCTTTTGTTAAAGAAATTTACCAATCTATTTAAAAAAATAAAATTAAGCATCGTGTATAATTAAATACTTATTTTTGAAAAGTGTGGGATTGTTTTGAGCAAAATTAAAAACTTTTTCCAAAAATTACTAACAATAGGCTTCTGCTCAACTGCTATGCTTTTGTGCAGTTTGCAGGAAGGACATGCTCGCGAAATGGGCGCATCTTCTTCTCATGCTTCCCTAATTTCTGAAGTATCTCGTATCGCACAGGGGAATACTTTCCGAATAGCTGTGAAAATTTCTGTCGACAAAGGAAGTCACATCTACTGGAAAAATCCAGGAGAGATTGGTAGCCCTTTGAGAATCCAATGGATATTACCTGAAGGATTTTCGGTAGAAAAAGAACATTGGCCCACTCCCAAAGTTTTCGAAGAAGAAAATATAACTTTCTTTGGTTATGACGACTCTGCTTTTATCATCGCTGATCTCCGTGCTCCGGAAGCTATACATTCTAATGAAGTTACGATTGGCGCACACGTAGAGTGGTTAGCTTGTGGAGAACATTGTATCCCTGGTGATGAACATTTAGAGATTTCTCTTCCTTGCGGCAATAGCAGTATCTCATCATCCGAACGCTCTCAAGAATTTGCACAGGCCTTACATTTGACGCCGCATCCCTTAGAGGATAACCAATTAATCGCATTTACTCATGGAGAAGAAGGAGAAATCATCCTAAGCTTAGCTCATCATAATGAAAATGCTGAAAAAGCTTGGTTCATTTCTGAAACCGCAAACCAAATCGTTGCGTATGCAGAGAGCTCTACAAAAGAAGCGCAAGGCACTGCATGGAACTTAAAAATTAAAAATCTAACAAACATAAAGAAGGATGACCATCTTGAAGGCGTCCTTTTGCTTACTGACAAAGCTGGCAAGAAGGTCGAATCTTTTGCTATTCGCGGACAACTAACGAGTTCTCCTGACTTAAGTACGTCTTTATCAGGATTTATGATGACTCTAGCTATGGCATTCTTAGGTGGACTACTTCTTAACATCATGCCTTGCGTTCTTCCACTTGTCACCTTAAAAGTATATGGATTGATTAAGTCCTCTGGGGAAAATCGCACCTCAGCGCTTTCTAATGGGTTGTGGTTTACATCTGGTGTAGTAGGATGCTTTTGGATATTAGCCGGGGTAGGCTTTCTCTTAAAAACCTTAGGACATAATATTGGATGGGGTTTTCAATTACAGGAACCAGCGTTTGTTTCAGTCCTAGTAATTATTTTCTTTTTATTTGCTCTCAGTTCGTTAGGTCTATTTGAAATTGGAACTACCTTTTCCAACTTAGGCGGGAGAATACAAGCTCATAGGTGTCAGAATAAATACGTGAGTTCTTTTTTTAATGGAGTCTTGGCGACTTTAGTTACAACACCTTGTACAGGACCATTTTTAGGCTCGGTTTTAGGCTTAGTTATGTCACTGTCGTTTAGCAAGCAAATTACGGTATTTACTGCCATAGGACTGGGTATGGCTCTACCCTATCTATTATTTGCTATATTTCCAAAATTACTGGTTATACTTCCCAAACCGGGTAGCTGGATGAACACATTTAAACAAGTTATGGGTTTTATGCTTTTAGCAACTGTTACTTGGCTTTTATGGGTGTTTGGTTCAGAGACTAGCATGTCAGCATTGGTCTTACTAATCTCTGGACTGTGGTTAGCAGGCTTCGGGGGATGGGTTCTAGGCAAGTGGGGAACGCCAATATCTTCAAAAAGACTTAGACTAACTGCTTATGCAGTATTTGTTATGTGTCTAGGAGGAGCCATCATGTCTGGCATCTTTGGAGCAAATCAATTTAAAAATGATCCACAATACCTAGAAAATTATAATTCTGAGGACTGGCAACCTTTCTCCTATGAAAAGTTAGATCAACTCAGGAAAGAAGGAAAAGCAGTATTCGTAAACTTTACTGCAAAATGGTGTCTAACATGCCAAATGAACAAACCCATCTTACACTCTAAAATTGTTCGAGAGAAGTTTAAATCACGTAATATTGTTATGTTAGAAGCTGATTGGACTAGAAAAGATCCTGGAATTACAGAAGAATTAGCACGTTTGGGCCGCGCTAGCGTTCCAACCTACGTTTATTATCCTGAGAACCAATCAAAACCTGTAATCCTGCCTGAGAGAATCTCACAAGCTCTTTTAGAGGAAGTAGTTTTTTCTAAATAAACTACAGCAAAAGTACCTTCAAGAAGAAACATTTCTTGGAGGTATTTTTTGTTTTAACAACACTATATTTATAGTAGAATCCTCATCAGCTGAGAAGGCGTGCTTATCTATCACTTAGCACTTTTCAGCCTCTTTCCTAATTTTGAAATATTGTATTAACATGACGTTAGCATCTTCTTTATTTTCTCCAGAGGATTTTCCGTTTCCCGAACTTATTACAGAGGCGGATTACGCTTGGGATATCTTATCTTTGATTAAGAAAAAACTCTCTTCACATATATTTTCAGGGATTCACGGAACTGTAGAATCTGGAGTCTATTTGAAAAACCCAGAGACCATAGAAATTAGTAAAGATGCATATGTTGAATCTGGTGCGTATATCGTAGGACCTTGTATACTAGGTCCCGGAACACAGGTCCGCCATGGCGCTTATTTACGTGGTGGGGTTATAACAGGAAGCTGTTGCGTTATTGGGCATTGCACAGAAGTTAAAAATGCCTACTTCGGCCACTATGCAAAAGCCGCCCATTTTGCTTATATCGGTGATTCAGTGTTAAGCGCTGAAGTGAATCTCGGAGCTGGGGTACGTTGTGCAAACTTCCGTCTTGACGGGAAAGAAATCTTCGCTATCGCCGAAAATGAGAAAATACCAACCAACTTAAGAAAAGTTGGAGCCTTTCTGGGTAAGAAAGTTTCTGTGGGTTGTAATGTTGTGATCAACCCAGGCCACTGTATTCCAGCCTATTCGAAAATTCACCCAGGCAAGGTGATCTAGTTTCAGAGATATTTTTATGACTATAGAAGAAGTAATAACATCCTATCGCAAACAAATAGAAGAGGCGTTGCAGGATTCATTAAATGATTTTGGAGCCAAGGGAGAATCTATAAGAGAACCGGTCGAATATGCTTTAATGAGCGGAGGCAAACGCATTCGACCAATTATGGTCTGTATGGTTGCTCACGCTTTAGGATTAAACAGAGACGTTATCGACTCTGCGTTATCTATAGAGTTTATTCATACATCCACCTTAATAGCAGATGACCTGCCTTGCATGGATAACGATGATGAACGTCGTGGCCGTCCTACGGTACATAAAGCCTTTGACGAAGCATCTGCATTATTGGCATCCTATGCACTAATTCCAGCCGCGTATGCTCGTTTGCGAACGAACGCTAAAAAATTAAAACAGCGAGGGGTTCACCCAGAAGATGTAGACACCGCATATGACACCATCCTAGATATCACGGATAGAAATTTTGGGGCTCACGGCATTTTGGGAGGACAGTATGATGATATGTTCTTCCAAAACAAAGGGTCTGATCATGTTCTAGAAATTATTGGAAAGAAGACAGGTTCTTTGTTTGAAATTTCTTGTTCTGCAGGATGGCTATTCGGAGGTGGGTCGCATACATGTATTCCCCAGATTGTAGAGTTTTCAAAACATTTTGGTAGAATTTTCCAAATAAAAGACGACATTCTGGATATAGAACAAGATCGTCAAGATGTAGGATTAAACTACGCCCTACTGTTTGGCCAAGACAAAGCTATGCAGGCCTTAGAAAATTCAACTAATAGTTGTTTAGCGATACTCGATGCTCTTGAGCAGTACGGATTAAAAGACAACTCTCAGCTAAAAATGCTGATAGAATACATGAATGTAAGGAAGTTTTAGAATATCTGGGTGAGAGGATTTGAACCTCCGCCCCCTTGCACCCCATGCAAGTGCGCTACCAGGCTGCGCTACACCCAGAAAATGTCATTACAGGCAAGTAATACCTTCAAATTGAAATTCGCATTTTTTGAATTCTGCAACACCAATTTGTGCGCATCGTTCAACGATCATTTCCAAAGAATCACCAGAAGATACATCTGCCGCCTCTATATCTACGGCTATGGAAGCAGTGAATGTTGCTCCTCCTTTCTCTCCTTTAACTTTAAAGTTTACGAACATACCTTGTTTTGTTTTTGAGATGTTCTTAAACCTAACTAAGTTATTATCAATAAGATTCTTCATTAGAGTTCTTTGTTTATGGAATCAATAGTCCCAATTATAAGAGTAAATCCCAAATAACTGGAGCTACAAAAGTTACCCACTATGCTATATAAATAGAGAAATATAACGCAATGCTTAGATACGAAACGTGCTACTAAGCATGGTTTTTAGAAAGTTTAATAAAAATCTTTTTACCAAATCTTTGCAGTAGATTGGAGCGTTTAGCGAAAGTAAAAGATAAGCAAGCCCTTACAAATACCAACTATTCCTATTCTTTGAACACAACAGGAGACCTTGAGTCTTCATCAATGACATAAACCAAAAATACTGTTAAAGAGAGCCTAAAAACTTGACTTTTCCTCTCTTTATTTTATGCCAAGAATAGATAGTTTGATTTTCGATGAGTTAATCTCCAAACAAGAATTCACTCCGATAGAAAAAATTTTATGTTTTGAAGATGATCAAGAATTTCAAGCATACAAATCTACAAAACTCCAATCTCCCTTAGCTGCTAGAAATTTAAAAATCTCTAGACAACTTGCAGCTTATATTCTTACAGATAAGGGAGAGATAGATAACGTCAGAGTTGTTGAAGCTATAGAAGCTTTATCTCAAAAACTTTATCCCTTAGGCCCACACAGACATAGCGAAGCCAAGCAAAGGGAGCACATCTTAAACGCACTCAAAGTAGTAAAAGAGGATACTACAATAAGAGATAGGATAAAGAAAATGTTTCTTCCTTCTCATAAATCTGTTCAGGATTTAATTCGCCATACTCTTGCTCTTCCTGAATCAGCTACTCTTACAACAGTACATGTGAGGCAAGCAGCTATAGCTGCATTATTTTCCTATCTACGTCAAGATGTAGGATCTTGCTTTGCTTCATCTCTTGCTATCTTGATTCACGAAGAATATCCCAGCAAATTCATCGCAGACATCGATGATCTACTATCTTCAGGCAAACTAACTAGAGTAATAGGAACAAAAGAAATATCTGTTCCTATTAATTTATCGGGATGTATCGGAGAGCTTTTTAAAAGCTTAAGAATAATAGACTTATATCCAGATCCTATTAAAAAACTATCCTTATCTCCAGGGCTTCAAAAAGCCTTTATAGAGGCGCAAATAATTGACACCTTGGACAATCCTCAAGTATGCCTGCAACAACTTTTATCTCACGAATATCTGTTGCAAAAACTAAGATTTTTAGATGATACCATAACAACTAATGATATCCTAAAAAGTACTCTACTACACTATTACAATATCACAGAAAATACTGTTAAGGGGTTACTGTTACAAGAAGGCTTCCATAATAAAGAACAAGTTTTCTTTACTACACAGTATTCTAATAAGCTTTCCGATACACAACGAGCTTTTAGTTATCTTACAGCTTATGAAAACGCTAAAATGGCTTTCATAAACGATACTCAAAATCGTTTACTTAAATCTTGGGAATACACATTAGCAACATTAGCTGATGCTACAGATTCACCGACATTCGCTCATATATCTATAGCATTAGGATGGAATTCTAAAGAGCGTGATAGTTTGTTTCTTACAATCACAACATTCATAGACGAAGAAACAAGCATAGCTAAAGAACTTGTTGATAAATGCGAACAAACATACCAGGAAGCACAAAGCCAACTGCAGTATATTGAAAATCGGATGAGAAATCCTTTCAATGAACAGGACAGCAAAATCCTATCCATGGATTATATGCGTTTCCGGCAAGAACTAAACCAAGCTTTGCAAGACTGGAATTCAGCTCAGAATAAGATTAAAAAATTGCTAGCTCTTCCTGAATACTTATTAAAATTCTATCAAAAACAGCTTCCCATATATTTTAGAAGTTCTTACGACGCATTTATTCAAGAATTCTCACATATCATAGGAGATGCACCAGCAGGATTTCGCATTTTATTCACACACGGAAGAAGCCATCCGAATGCATGGACTCCCATTTACTCAATTAATGAATTTATTCATGCTTTGTCAGATTTTTTTTCATCAACGGAAACAGATCTATTGGGAAAACAAGGAGTCGTTGGTTTAGAAAAAGAAACTTCTGCTCTCATTCATCGTATTATTTCTATGCTTCACAAAGAAACATTCCAAGAAGCAGCAATTACTAGAGTATTACAAGCTTATGGTATGCCCGTTCCTAATAATGTTTTAAGTAATCTCAGTAAAATCATACACACGCCGTGGGTATATGTTTCTGGAGGAACTGTAGATTCTTTGCTTATAGATTATTTTGAAAATACAGATTCAGTAACAACTTTAAATAAACATCCAGAAAACCCACATGAATTAGCTGCATTTTTCTCAGATGCTCTTAAAGATTTACCAATAGGAATTAAAAACTACATAGAATCAGGGTCTCATAAACTAATAGCTTCGTCTCCAACACACGTATTCTCAGTCGTAGCTGGATGTCCTATGTTTAGAGATTCATGGGATAATGATTGGTATAGTTATACATGGTTAAGAGATGTTTGGGTGAAGGAACAACAAACCTTTTTAGATTCGACTATATTATCCCAACAAGGCATTTATAACTTCATTGAAAGGTTTTGTAAAAAATATCATCTCCAAAAAATTAATCATGATTTTCATGATTTTTTTTCTGACCTTTCTCTAAGTATTCCTGAGATGTATGACAAAGCAACACGATTTCTCAAAGAAATTTTTTCAAAACCTGAAGACGCTTATAGTTTATATTTAAAAAGATTTTCTCAAAATCTAGTCCACGATCTTCCTTATGTATCAGATCAACAGCTGCCTGAAATTATTGACAACGTTGCAGCATACCTAGGAATACCTTCACGTCTAACTTATGATAAATTTTCCGACATAATTGAACGGTTTATCCCTAAAATGTCTCTTTTATCTTCTGCAGATCTCCGACATGTATTCAAAGGAATGCTAATGAGTAGTTACCAAACGGTATATTTTCAAGAAGATATGTTCCTGAGGTTGGTAACAGCAATGAGGCACCATAAATTATGTTATCCAGCGCCCTTATTATTTGGGGACACAAATTGGGCGTACTATTACTTTGGATTTATTCTCCATCCAGGAACACGAGAAATCGATCTATGGAGGTTTAACTATGCAGGGTTACATGGAGAACCCCTAGACAATAGAAAAGATTTATTTTCAGTAGATAAAACATGGACTCTATACAGTAACCCAATAGATTACGGCATGCCACCACCACCAGGATATCGAAGTCATATGCCTAAAGGATTCTTTTAGGATTTTTTCTTTGTTCTAAAAATAGAAGCGAACAAACTTTTTAATGAAAACTTCGAAATATCTCTTCCAAGAGCGGAAATATTTTCCGTTAAAGGAAGTTTTTTTGGACAAACACGCACACAATTATGTGCCTGCCCGCATCCCTCAATTCCATCTTTTCCCATTAAAATTCGCAAACGTTTCTTAGAAGATTTGTCTCCAGGATAGGTATTGAAAAGGCGCACTTGAGCTAATGCTGCTGGGCCTATGAATTCATTTTTTTCGCTAATCTGAGGACAAGCTTCAGTGCAACATCCACACGTCATACACATCGACAAAGCATACATTAACTCTTGATCTTCTTGAGACACTTTAGGACCAAAAGTTTCTCCATTAGTCTCACTCTCCACCCAACCTTGCACTTTTTGCAAATTGTCAAACATCACAGACCTATCTACCATAAGGTCTCTGATAAGAGGGAATTTAGTCAAAGGAGCTAGAGTAATTTCTCGAGAACCTGTGGATTCGATATACTCTTTAATTAGAGCCGTACATGCTTGACGTGGAACACCGTTTACAAGAAGAGCACAAGAACCACATACTTCTTCCAAACACCCCTGTTCCCAAACGACAGGATTCACAGTCTCTCCAAAACAATTTACGGGGCGCTTTTCTATTTCCATCAAAGCGCTAATTACATTTTCACCTGGATGAAGTTCCAATTCAAAGCTTTCCCAATATTGATTTCCTGGGACACCACGATAAATTTTAAGTATGAAAGTTTCGGGAATATCCATAATTTTGGTACCTCTATACAGGCAAACTCACTTTCTCTGGTAAATTCTTCAGCTCTACTTTAGATGTAGTAGCTTTCGTATAGTCTCTTTTCGCTGGCGCTACATGACGAATATCCACAGACAAGTAGGAGATATCTGGTTCATCGGCATGATAATGTGCCAATGTGGTTTTTAACCAATTTTCATCATCCCTATGTGGAAATTCTATTTTGTTATGAGAACCTCTAGACTCATTTCGCAACAAAGCTCCCTTAGTAATTGCTAAAGCTAATTCCAACATAGGACGCATTTGACGAACAAAATGAAATGTCTTATTAGCAAATTTGGATGCATCATGCACTGAGACTCTTTCTAATCTCTCCCGGTATTCTTTGAGTTGATTAATGGTATGTTCTAGGTCTTTATTGTTTCTTTTTACCGTTACATTCTTTACCAATAACTTAGCCATCTCTTCATGTAAAAGAAAAATATTTTCTCCTCCAGATTGAGATAGAAGACGAGCATTTTCTTCTTTTTCTTTCTGCAGAGCCTGAGAGATTTCTTGACTTGTTGCTTTACAAGCTCCATTTGCCTCTATATACCTAGCAGCTTCTTCTCCAGCTACTAATCCAGCATACAAACATGACAACAAAGAGTTAGCTCCTAAACGATTAGCCCCGTGATACTGAAAATCAGACTCACCACAATTAAAACAACCAGGGATGTTCGTCATTTGTCTGTAACGAACATGCCTATCAGAATCATCAGCTGCTGGCCAATCCACCCAAGCACCCCCCATAGAATAGTGTACTGCTGGAAAAATCCTCATGGGTGTGGTATTAGGATCTTCTCCTGTAAATTTCTTATATATATCTAAAACAACCTCTAGTTTATGCCTTGTTGATTGAGGTAGGTGAGTAACATCAAGATACACCTCCATACGTCCATTAATTCCTAATCCAGCTTCACATACCTGCAAAATTGCACGAGCACCAACATCACGACTAACTAAATTTCCATAAGCGGGATACATATCTTCTAGGAAATACCATGGTTCCCCAGTAACCCCACAAGGACGTTCAGAACCGTCTGGGAAAATAATTTTCTTTGAAGAATCTCCTGGAACCCAGACTCGTCCTCCTTCACCACGCACAGATTCTGATATCAATCTTAGTTTATCAATCCCAGGAATTGCCGTAGGGTGAATCTGAATAAATTCAGGATTGGCATACACCATACCCTGCATAAACAGTCTTCCATTAGCTGCTCCAGTACAAAAAGTCGAATTCGTAGACATTTTAAAGATCATTCCGGGACCACCGGTAGCAAAAATCACAGCGTCTCCTTCTAAAACTTCCAGACGATTGTTAAACAAATTCATTAAAACAATCCCACAAGTTCTTCCAGAGCTGTTAGTGATCAATCTTACAAACTCATGATTCTCTCGTTTTGTTACCTTTCCTTGGCATTCTCTTCTACGTACCTGCTCATCTAAGGTATACATGAGTTGTTGTCCGGTAGATGCACCACAAAAAACAGTCCTATGGTATAAGGTCCCACCAAAACGACGAACATCTAAATCCCCGGAAGGCATTCTATTGAATGGGCATCCAAAATTATCGAGCATACGGATAATTCTCGGTGCAGCTAAACACATTTCTAACACGGGAGGTTGATCTGCTAAAAAATCTCCTCCTTTGATCGTGTCATACGCATGTACATAAGGGGAGTCTTCTTCCTCAGGCTTCAAATTCAAAGCCGCATTAATTCCACCTTGAGCACAAACAGAATGGGATCTCTTGACCTTGGTTAGAGAAACAATATCGACTATGATACCAAGATCAGCCAATTTCATCGCCGCTGATAATCCTGCTAATCCTCCGCCAACTACAATAACCTTACGCCGTGCTTCCATACTTTTATGCCATGCTATATAAATTCCAAATCACGCTAACACCCATAGCTGCTACGACAATCATAGCGCTATAACATAAATTTCTTAAGATAGTTTGAGATCGCGAAGATATCACGATTCCCCAACGAGAACAAAATGTCCAAAAACCATTAAAACCATGAAAAGCAGCAGCTACAACTAAAATTGTATACAAAACAGCCATCCAAAACGACCCTAGAGTATCTCTAACTATGTAAAGAAAAGCTGTCCCAGAACTTGGGGTAAGAAGATAATGATCGCTATCTGATAGATATTCCACTTGATCACCACTTATATCATCTTTATCGAGTTGTATAGTTTCCATATTTGGTGCTTGAAAATTCATCGTGAAAAATCCATGAGTTCCATGGACTACCTTAGAGTATCTTGCAGAATCAATATTAACGACATAATATCTTTGCCCATGCACACTTACGTGTGCTGGGTAACGAATAAATCTAAATTGAACAACATGAAATACTAAACCAAACAACAATAACCATGCTGTTCTTCTTTGCCAGGTATAAGCAAAATTCCTAGAAAATCTAAGAGATGGGATATTCCCATAAGATCCTCCAGAATTACTCTTCCCCTGGAATAGATAAACTATACCAATAATAGCATGAGTTAAAAAAGGTAAAGCAAGGAAACCAACTTCTATCACCTTAAGGTAAGGAACCCGATGAAACATGTTCACTAAGGTAACAAACCCGCGTCCCTGAGAAAAATAGGAAGATGCTAACATATTTGTGAACATATGCTCACAAAGAAACAAACTAAACGCAACTCCTGACAATGAATGAATACAGCGCAAAATGAAACGTAAATAGTATCGTGACTGGTTCTGAGCTACATCGGAGCGTATTTCTGGATCTCGCATCATAAGCCCTTCTTTCACAAATCCTTTTCTATGCAAACATAGAAGTTTGTTGGGTATTATGTGAAGTAATTTTTATGAACAAAAACAAGACTCAGCACATGTAGGGAAAATAGTTCAAAAATAACAGCTTCTAATCCTAACAATGATTCAAAAATCGGTGCAGGTTACCACAAACGATAGATAGTAGGTCGTTTCTATTATATCCTTTGATCGTGCCAATAGTGTCTATTGTACGCGTAATATACGCAGGTTCGTTTTTTTTACCACGATGGGGAGTGGGGGCTAGAAATGGAGCGTCCGTTTCTATCAGCAGATGTTCTTCGGGAATTTCTGCAACCACGTTACGAAGATCTTCAGCGTTTTTGAAAGTAACAATTCCACTAATCGAAAGATACCATCCCTTAGATATCAATTCCTTAGCTTCTTCTAAAGAACCTGTAAAACAATGGAGCATACCTGGTTGAGATCGTGAATCATTGTGATAATAAAGATCTAACATACGGAAGAAATCAGAAAAAGCGCCGCGACAATGTACGACAAGAGGAAGTTGACAATCTAGAGCTAAATTGAAATATCTTTTCAAGACATCATGTTGGCGATCTACAGCTTCTTGATTTTTAGCAAATCCATAATCTAATCCTACCTCACCAATAGCTGATAACTTGCCAGCATGAGCTAATTCATAAAAATAACGAAAATCTTCTTCTATATCTAAGTGAGCATCTTGAGGAGGAGTGCCAGCCACATGACAAAATCTAATATCAGAAAAGCGATCAGCATAAGCAAATGAACGATTCAGTTCTTCTGCAGTAGTAGTAACGTTGACAACAAGAGAAACATCAGCGTCCTGAGCTCTTTTAAGAACCTGATCGATATCCTCACAAAATGCTTCATCAGAAAGATGTACATGGGCGTCAAATATCGCCATAAATCACTCCAAGGAAAAGCTTAAAATCTAAGATAAAAAAGATGATACAACTATTTTGCTAATACGAATAAAGAGCTTACTTCTATTAAAATCCGAGAAGAAACTAAGAAGAAGATTTTTTTCTCATCTCTTGTTTTAATCGCCCTAAATCCGTCTCCGAATAATCTACAAATCTCAAAAATATTTCATAAACAGGATTAAAACGAATTACCTCTTTAGCCATATCTGTCGCTATTTTTCTGTAACTATCATGACCTTGAGGTTGAGAACGTAGCTCGCACAACCATTGCAAAGCTCTACCATTGATATGGAAAAACCATCTAATGTTATAGGCTAGAGGAACAAGATATTGCGCTTCCTCTGGAAATTCTTGAGCAATTTGATCATAAGCCTCCCTTGCTCTCTCCATAGCCTCTCTAAACTGACTCTCCATAGGAGTATCTAAAAGCTGTGCAGGCATCTGGTATCCTAAATTAGTGGATAATAGTTGCCGTTCTTGAGTTAGAGTTCTATGACGCTGCAGGTCTCTATAAGCTCCGAAATCAGAAACAATGTCAAAACCAAAACTTACATTTTCTAACCCTCGAGGAGATTTGTGACGACGGTTTTCTCGAGATGAAGCTCCAGCTTCTAAAATACGCGTTAAATCTTCCATTGGCATGGAGCGGCAGATATCAATTAGAGTGTCATAAGAATGCTGGGAATAGGGAAATAGAAACCCTGCTGCCACTTTATAAATGCCATCAGGATCACCATAAACTAACTTTACTCTAGCATCTTTAGCAATTGGAGTATCTTCACCAAACTTTTCTGCAAGGCTAGTAAGCTGCTCTCTCAGAGTTTGCCAATATCCCAACATAGCCTGGTGATGATGATGATGAGATTCAGCTCGGCTAACAAAAGAGGGAATAATTTTCATTAATTCGACTAGAGAAGATTCTCCAATCTGTTTAATTTCGGAAAGATTGTGTCCTTGAATCTTATGCAAAAGAGTTTGCCAAAATCTACCGTTACCAAAAAAACCAAGATTCGTCAAAGTTGCGGCTGGAAGTAGACCTCGCAAACAATCCAAGACCTTAGCTCTCAAAGAAATCGTATATGCAGACTGCGATACTTCAGAATCTTTAGGATATATCTTCTCAAAATAACTTCTGACTTGAGGAATCAAATCCGAATACGTATCGAATAAAAAATCACAAGTGGTCAAAAATAGGTCTTTAAAGGCCGAGGTCATCAAAATAGGATCACGGTAGTATAAATACTCACCTCGAACTTTTTGATCAAAATACACGTATCTGGAAGACTTTTCTAAAGGAGACCCTCCAATCCGAGCATCTTCCAATATCTTTGCTGCTAGCATAGAAACGTTTTCAACAGCAAGATGGGCACCACCTAACTCGCCGATAGAATCATCACCATAGCCATCGAGAACTCTACGATAAAAATCAGAAGCCTTTTGAATTCCCACCTCAAAATCAGAACCTGATGGATCTAAAAAGCTACCACCCTCGCCCTCTAGGAATTCTTTTAAAAGCAAAGAACGTAAACCTAGTGTTGATCTGGAATATTTAGAGAATAATGCACCCTTTACAACTTCGGGAAGGTTTTTCAAAGCAAAAATATTGCTATTCAAATTGGTAACAAAGTGTAACAAACTTTTCTTTTGCTCTTCTGAAAACTCTTCGTCTCTGCTCAGCATCGAAAACCTCAAAAATTAAAAGCGTGCCATACAAATAGGAAAAACTAAAGCCTTTTTAGCTAAAAATGATGTTGAAAAAAGGTGAATCTTGTGTTCAAAAATGTGTACAAATAGAGTTTATTAACAATGTGAACACAGTTTTGACAGAGTTTTAAACATAAAAACAACTTTTTTTTCTCTCCTAAAAACGAAGTTTTAAACACTTTCCACACCCCTTAAAGAAGAAGAGATAATAGATATATATATACCCATTATCTTATTCTGCTGATGTGGAAATTGTTCATAGGTTGCGAAAATGTCGTCTTTAGGTCTAGTGCGTCGTCCTAGGAGAAATCGAAAATCCCCGGAAATTAGAAACCTGGTTTCTGAAACAACTCTATTGCCGAATGATTTTATTTGTCCGTTTTTTGTTCTTGAGGGGACTGGTATTCAAGAAGAGATATCTAGCCTCCCTGGTGTATATCGATGGAGTCTGGACCGTTTGACTAAGGAGATAGAGAGACTAATCCCTTTAGGACTAGAGTCTGTAATATTATTTCCTGTGGTCTCACAAGATTACAAAGATCTCTATGGAACATATGCTTCAAACCCTAAAAATATCCTTTGTAAAGCAATCAGAGAAATCAAAACAAACTTTCCAAATCTTTGTGTTGTTAGCGATATAGCTCTAGATCCCTATACGACTCATGGTCATGATGGTGTTTTGCATCAAGGATCTATTTTAAATGATGAAAGCGTGAGGATCTTCGGGAATATAGCCACGTTACATGCAGAAATGGGGGCAGATATTGTTGCTCCTAGTGATATGATGGATGGGCGTGTAGGGCATATTCGAGAAAAACTGGACCAGGCTGGATTTTTTGAGACGCTCATACTTTCTTACAGTGTTAAATATGCATCAGCATTTTATAACCCGTTTAGAGATGCTTTATCTTCTCACGTAAAATCTGGAGACAAGCGTGGATATCAAATGAATCCCAAAAATTCTAGAGAGGCTCTTCTTGAGTGTTCATTAGATGAGCACGAGGGGGCGGACATGCTTATGATAAAACCTGCGGGAGCTTATCTTGACATTATTTATAGGGTTCGAGAAAAAACTCTACTTCCTTTAGTTGCTTATCAAGTGAGTGGTGAATATGCTGCTCTTGCTTCTGCTGGCTCTATGGGATGGTTGAATTTTGATGCAGTTTTGTATGAAACTCTAATAGGGATTAAGAGGGCGGGAGCAGATATTATCATTTCTTATGCTACTCCCAGGTTTCTTGAGTTGTGGTCGTCAAAAGCATTTCTTTTTTGATGTATCAGTTTTAAATGCATCAGATACGATTTTTTGTTCTTCAAAGAACACTTATGTATTTTGAGACGAAACAATCCCTGAATCTTTTGAGTAATTTATCAGAGATTCTCTTACAATTTTTAGCATTTCGGTTTTTGAAGGATCTATAAATGTAGGTAGTGCAAAATCTTCTCCACAGATCTCTAAAAAACCTAAAGATGTCGCTAATTCGAAGTTTTTGGTGATCAAGGCTTTAATTAACGGGACAACGGGAACGTTCATTGCCATAACTTTATCGTAAATTTCTGTATCTATTATTGGGCGTGCCTCTCCGTGGAGAGTGCTTTTAGGGTTCATATAGGTGCGCTTCTTTTTAAAGAAACCAGAGAGATAAGTTTTAGTGACGGTAGTTTGGTTGAGTCCAAGCCTTAAAAAGGAAAACAATTGACGTTGTTTAGGTTTGGATAAAACGGAAATAGTAGAATCTCTCATTCCTAAACAGGGGAAATCGTCTTGCGCACACAATCTACCTGTCAAAGGGTCCCCAGAGATAAAAACTGTTTCTTCAGAGGAAAAATCCTCTAAAGGAATTAGATTGGAAAAGGCAGCACCTTTTACTGTAGTTACATAACGTCTTAGGTTTTTAGGTAATCCAGAACCAGCTAAAGCAACAACTTGTTGATTCAATATTCTACCCTTTAAAAAGAGATGTCCTATGGCGAGAACCTCTTGGAACGTTATGGTAAATACTACATCTTTTTCGTGTCGAATTGGGGCAACGTAGTGAATATGAGTAGATGGCGATCCTGATGGGTAGGGTCCTTTAATAATATGTAGGTTACAAATAGATTCTAAATCTTTAGTCGGTAAGGTAAGTCTATCAGTAGTAATAACTTGTGGGCGTATCCCGAAAAGTTTAGCTATCGCGCGTACACCAACAACGAAAACATAGAAACCCTCTTCCTTAGACGAAAATATTCCTATTTGTTTTTCTGCTGAAGGAACGAAAGGACGATTGTCTGCTAAATTGATAAAAACATCCCTGGGCAATCTCGTAGGAAGAGCCGGGATATCGAAGGGTCTTTGTTTAAATAAGGCAAAGAGGCCTTCCTTTTTAAAAATTTTCAAGAGATCGTCTTGATTTAGCTGAGACAAATCATAAGAATATTCCGTAGAGGTAGAGCCTGGATTTTTTTTAATGAGCACATCCAAGAGAGAACGTTTTTCTCCTCGGCGTATCTTTGCAACTGTACCACTTACGGAGGAAGTGATAAAAACTCCTGGAAAATTCTTGTATTCAGCAATCGGTGATCCCGCTCCTACAACATCTCCCTCTGCAACCATTAGCTTCAAAGCTAAGGGCGCGTAAGGACGCAAATCCACAGAAACATCGCTGGGGTCTATTTTCTTATAAAACCCAGAATCTTTCGGCGCGCCTTGCAAAGATAGATCTAAGCCCCTGGTAATTGTAATTTTCATACCTGGGGATTATAGGAGTTTTTATAAGGGAATCCAGTTTTTTTTCTTATTTTTTTTGTTTGAAGTAGATTGAGCTAACTGTTTCTTGTTTGAAGAATTATTTTCAGAGCCTATATCCGCACTAAGCTGATTGATTAGAGCTTCAGTTTCTTTCTTATATTCTTCACAAGAAGTTCTTATGTTTTCTAAAGCTAACCATTCTTCTGGTGAAAAATTATCCGGATTGCTTGCAAATACTTCCATTTGTTCTCTTGTCATTCCTGTTTTTTGTAGAATATCCTGAGAACGTTTATCCAGCTCCTGAATTTTTTCCTGAGTTTTTTGAATAAGAGTTTCGTAATCTATTTCAGAATCTGATGTTAGAGCAGAATCAAAAGAAGAATCGAAATCTATTTTGTAAATAGATAAGATTTGTTTAATAGAATCTATTATCTTTTGCGCTGATTTACTATTCATAACAGCCACCTTGCATTTTAATTTATTATAAAATAAACATTATTATTTTGTAGTGTGATATTGCTCTTTTTTATTGTTCAGCGTATATTTCCCGGTAAAAACGGGAGACATCGTGGACTATTTAGAGAAGTTGCAAGTCTTAATAGATGAAGAACAGCCTTCCAGCTTTTTTAGTTTATGGGAGGAGTATTGTTTTAACGATGTGGTTAGGAGTGATGAGCTGATTCTAATTTTAGAAAAGGTAAAGCACTCATCGTTAGCACCTTTGTTTGGTAAGATTGCTGACTCAGTTCTTCCTTTATGGGAAGCTATCCCTGAAGGTAGAGAAAAGGATAAAGTTCTTCAGTTGGTTTTAGATTTGCAAACATCTAATACTAAACAATTTTATGATGTTGCTATTGATTATGTTAATCGAAGATATCGAGGTAGAGAAAACTTCAATGAAGCTTTGAGGGTTGTTGGTCTTCGTGAGGGATGCGAATTTCAATACAGTCTGAGCCGGTTCGATTTTCTGATGCATTTGCGTGAAGGCAATTTCGTTTTCCATTCTGGTGGATGGGGAGTAGGAGAAGTCATGGGGGTTTCCTTCCTCCAGCAAAAAGTATTAATTGAATTTGAAGGGGTTATGACTCCTAAGGACATTTCTTTTGAAACAGCTTTTAAGAGCTTAGTTCCTTTGGATAATGATCACTTCCTTTCTAGAAGATTTGGTGATCCCGATAGTTTTGAGGTTTACGCTAAAGAGAATCCTGTTGGTGTAATAGAGTGTCTTCTTAAAGATTTAGGTCCTAAGACTGCGAAAGAAATAAAAGATGAGCTTGTGGATTTAGTAATCCCAGAAGTTGATTGGAATCGGTGGTGGCAAGCGGCTAAGACTAAACTTAAAAAAAGTACACATATAACTTCACCTAAGACAATTAAAGATGCCTATGTCTTTCATGTTGAAGGAGATTCTTTGATTTCTCGACTAAAATCGGGAATTTCTAATGCACAAACTGTTTCTGATCAATTGGTTCAAATTTATCAGTTTATTAGAGATTTGCACAGCGAATTAAAAGATCTTGAAAATAGAAAGACTGTGGTGCAAGCATTAAAGGATCTTACGGTAAACGATGATATAGCTCTAGAAATTCAAAGAGATCTTTTATTGTCCGAATTTTTAGGTGAAAAAGGAATTAGTGTAGAAAAAGAGTATATATCTTCTCTTTCCGAAGAACAAATACTACAAATCGTAAATAACATATCCATAGTTGCTCTACAAAAGTCTTTTTTAATTTTAGTTAGAAATAATTCACCGGTTTGGGAAGAGGTTTTCACCAATATTCTATTATCAACTACATCTCCTACTTTAAGAGAGGTGGTGTTTAAGGTTTTGAAGAGCGATTCTGTAATTTGCAAAAAAATCAAAGATAAATTGTTGGAGTGTGCTCAGCATCCAATGATGTATCCTGAACTTTTTACGTGGTTTTTCCTCAAAATTGGATCTAATGAAGATGGTCTGTTTGATAGTAATGATAGGGTTATAAAGAGACTGTTCTTAGAAGGTGCTCTAGTCTTTATGCATGATGTAGCATCTACGACACATAAAGACTTAGGAAAGAAGATTTACAGTTTTTTAGTTGGACAAAGGTACTTACCGATTCGACAAATGATAGAGGGGGCACCGATATCTTATCTTCAAGAATTTATTTTGCTGTCTACTAAGTGCCCGCAGTTTTCTTCTAGCGATCTGAGTGTGCTGCAAAGTCTTGCAGAAGTCGTTCAGCCTGACATGAAGAAACATCATCTTGTTGAGGAGGAAGATGTTTTGTGGACTACTCCTGAAAGCTTTTCTAGAATGAAGGCCAAACTTGCTTCTTTGGCTGGGAAAGAAATGGTGGATAATGCAAAGGAAATAGAGGATGCTAGAGCTTTGGGAGACCTTAGAGAAAATTCAGAATATAAATTTGCATTAGAAAAACGTGCTCGGTTACAGGAAGAAATTCGTGTGTTATCTGAGGAAGTTAATCGTGCTCGCATACTAACCAAAGATGTTATTTACACAGATAAGGTGGGAGTAGGGTGTAAGGTATCCTTACAAGATGAAGACGGTGTAGTTCTTGTCTACACAATTCTAGGTCCTTGGGACGCTGATCCAGAAAATAATGTTTTGTCTTTGAAGTCTAAGTTAGCTCAAGAAATGCTTGGGAAGAGTATTGGCGATTCTTTGCATTTTCAAGGCAAGAAATATACAGTCAGTCAAATACAAGCAATTTGGGAATAGTAGTAAAGAAATGGAGCATAGCGGGGTCGAACCGCTGACCTCAACAATGCCATTGTTGCGCTCTACCAACTGAGCTAATACCCCAAAAGAAAAAGATAACCCTATCACGAGATAGGGTTTAGAATCAATCTTTGTTAGATTAAAAGGTTTTTTATAGTATGAGTTTTTTCTATCATTTACCGACATTCTCTCCTGATTCTATTTTGGGTTTGCAAAAGCTCTTTTTAGAAGATGCGCGTGCTGAAAAGGTAAATCTCGTTATTGGTGTTTTTGAGAGCCCCAACAAAAAATATGGTGGGTTTTCTAGCGTACGTAAAGCACAAAATGTTTTTCTAGAGGATGAGATAAACAAACGCTATCTTCCTGTTATAGGGTTGGGATCCTATCTTGATGAAATGAGGGACCTGTCTTTTGGTGATATAGATCCTGATAATGTATTTGGTTGTCAAGCGTTAGGGGGTACTGGAGCTTTGCATGTAGGGGCTCTTGTATTTTCCATGGCTGGCTTATCTGGAAAGGTATTTATTCCAGAACAGACTTGGGGTAATCATATAAGGATTTTTGCTCAACAGGGATTACAGGTTGAGAGATATCCATATTACGATGTTGGTTCTAGAGGTCTAGACTTTTCTAAAACTCTTTCTGCCCTACGCAATGCTCCTGAAAAGTCCTTGGTTTTGTTCCACTGTTGTTGTCACAATCCTACTGGGGTAGATTTTACTGAAAACATGTGGAATGATTTAGCTGCAGTTTGTAAAGAACGCAACCTGCTTCCTTTCTTTGACATGGCCTATCTTGGATTTGCTGAAAACTTAGAATCTGACAGACGCCCTGTTCGTATATTTATAGACGCAGGCTTGACAGTTTTTATTGCAGGATGTGCAAGTAAGAATTTCGCTTTGTATGGTGAAAGAGTGGGGTATTTTGCTGTGCATAGTACTTGTAAAGATGATTTAGAGCGTATTTCTAGTTGCGTACAGGAGAAAGTTCGTGGTGAATATTCTTCTCCAGTTAGGGATGGTGCTATGGTTGTCTCTACTATTTTGAGCAACCCCTATTTAAGACAGGAATGGATTTCTGAACTTGATATGATTCGAACATCTTTACAGACCTTGAGAACAAAGTTTGTTCAGGAAATGAGATCATCCATAGGACATAGTTTCGATTTCATTGGATCGCAAAGAGGATTTTTTGGGTATCCAGGATTCTCTACAAAACAAGTAGACTTTTTAAGGGAGGAAAAGGGTATATATACAACGTCTGGAGGAAGATTTAATTTAAATGGGATTACCAATAAAAATATGCAGTATGTAATCCAAGGTTTTTCTGAAGCTTATGAGTTATCCGAGTCTTCATAATAGGAAAATTAGATATTATGTTTATGGGTTGGTTTTCCTTGGAATAGTTTTGTGTTGGAATCTTCCAAGAGGGATTTATGAGGGCATGCAAAGGCAGTTTGTTCGGTTGCATTCCCTTGTTTTTTTGGGTAAGCCCCAAAATCATTGTGATTATACTTATGAAAGTCTTGAAAATCTTTTTCTTAAAGAGCGCGTAACCCTTTTAGAGGAACGTCTATCTTATTATCAAGATTCTCAATGTTCTCTTCCATTGTTTCCGAATATTTTGTCATCGTACTTTCGTGATTCTAAGCCGTGTCGGATTATTTATCGCGATCCCGCATACTGGGGAAGTTCTTGCTGGGTAAATGTTGGTAAACAACAAGGTGTGCAAAAAAACTCTCCCGTACTTTCTGGAAAATTTTTAGTTGGACTTGTGGATTATGTAGGGAATACGCAATCTCGAATACGGTTAATTACCGATGTCGGCATGAAACCATCCGTTGTAGCTGTTAGAGGCGGGATTCAAGCGTGGGTAGTCAAAAATTATGCTCGTGAGTTAATTAATCATATTGAGAAACTTTCTGATGTCTATATTTTGGAAAAAGATAAATACGAAAAGATTTTTCAATTAGAAGAACTGGAGTCTTTAATACCCTGTAATGAAGAAAATACCTGGCTGCTTCGTGGTACATTATCTGGAAGAGGAGGCTCTTTATGGCAACCGGAAGCTTCGATTTTATATGGAGAAGGTTTTTTTTCTTCCAATGGTAAGACAACATTACAAATTGGAGATATTCTAGTTACCACAGGTTTAGATGGAGTGTTTCCCCCAGGTTTACTTGTAGCTAAGGTCTTACAAATTTTTCCTCCTAATGAAGGGGCATGCTGTTTTAAAATTGAAGCTCAATCTCTAGCTACTGATATTACTCAGTCTCATTTGCTTATTCTTCCTCCCATGGAGTTCAATCCGAATGATCGGCCAGATGTTTTTGGACTGCTTTGGGAATAGTATAGAACAGTCATGAAGGAAGGGGACCAAAGCCCCCTATTCTCAGGTATTTTTAGTTTCCTAAGTAAAAAGATGTAAGTGATGCAAATCCAGATAGTTTACCCAGTCTTGGCGCGTTGATAAGATTGCGCCGTGAAAATGCAAGCAGGCTTTCTGATAGAATTTTTGCTTCGTCAGCGGGGAAAGTGATACCTTTCATCGGTTGCATACTTGGTTTGGAAAGAGAAATGAGTATAGAGCACGTAGTGTTTGATGCTAAAACTGCGTAAAACACGTGTTTGACAATTGTTTGAGGAACAGCTAAGCCTTGGGGTGTTTCGATACAGTATTTCTTGCCTTCCTGATGATGTATCATTGCCATTAAAGTATACATTGCTAGTAAAGAAGATGTTTGCTGAAAATCCGCAGACATTTTCCTACGATATGATGACGTTCGATGTGAGGTTGTAGATGAATAACGCAATAAACGCTCTGCATCAGCGATTAACTCTTCCAGGTAGCTTTGGGTTATTCTTATAACTATTCCGGAACTTTCTATCATGAGAATATTAGCTTCAAATGTTGGGACGGTCAATTCGATTGGTGGCGAGTTATCCCATATTTGTTTCATTAATTTTACAAGTGGGGTAGTAGTGCCTAGGTGGACGACCTGAAGCATTTCTAAATACAAATTGAGCAATTTTCCTGGGTTACTGCCCCGATCTATGCAAATCGCATCTCCTATATTGCAATCTTTGATCAGAAAAGCAAGATTGAGGTTAGAGAAACCTAAGTCACTGGTCAAAATTGCACTTTTAGAGAAAGAGTTCTTCAAAAGAGCAGCTTCTAAGGCCTCTAAAGAAGTAAATTGTAATAGTTTCTCAAGTTGAATTATTGCTGTTTTTTTTAATTTCAAATCTACCATTAAAGTCAGTTGGCATGTTGAACAAACATTATGTGGAGTAGAGCATGCCACACTTTCACAAGGAAGCAGCCGAGATGTTCTTTCTATAAGTGTTCGTTTGGCAACATTTTTTAATAGAAATCTTATTGAGCTTGCATTCCAGATAGCATCCGATGAATTACTGGAGATTAGACTGGCGACACAAGATTCTGAAGTTTGAGAAACTGGGAGTGTTTCTTCTTTGCTTCTGGATGGTGTAGGAGAAGATAATTTTGCACGTTTTACTTTTTGTTCTTCATCTGTTGTCTTTTCTTGAAGGGGACGTTTTTTTATAGGTAGTGCTGTTAATGGAAGAATAGAAGTTGAGGGTAAAGAAGACTTTTCTTGTTCAGTTTGAGATGTTGTATTTCTAAGTTGTATTCCACTACTTCCAGAAGAGGAAATATCTTCGCAACTAGAAGTGAGTAATGTCATTTCTTTTTCTGATAGCGGGGTATTCGTGATGAGAAGACTTCTTAGAGAGATCTGACAAATGACCAAGGATTTTGCTAATGTGTTGAGAGAGTAACCTTTCTTTATTAAAGCAAATAGTTGATGATTCAACGTTGCGTTTACGTTTGGGATATAGATGATATGAGAACAAAAACTTTTGAGTAGGGTTTCAGTTTTTTGAATTCTCTCTGCTATGCTTAATCTGCTTGATGTTGTGGATGTTTTGTCTATGCTTGAAGAAGTTTTAGATCGTGTGATAGGTGTGCTCATAAAATTTCCATCTTCCTGTTAACAAAGATTAGCCAAGCGAAAAGGAAATCGTAACTAAAGGATGGGGTGCTAAACGAATTTAAAAATAGACGAGAAAGCGAGAGAAGAGAGATATCAAAACGAAGTTATAAAAAGTAAAAATCAGGAAATAATTCTAGATTAGCATTGTCCTGGTGTAGATCGATATCTTTAACTTAGCATGAGTTTTCGATCACTTATAAGTATTTGGTTTTCAAAAGACAACAACTATTTATCTCATGGGGTAGAATGTTGCTAGTTATAGTTTAGCTTCGCAAATCCATTCCCTAGTTTATCGCAACCTCGTAAAAACACAAATCCAACTTCTACGTTTGTATGAATGTCAAATTGCTGTAGAAATCGTGTTGTTGCTTGAAGATAAATACGCCCCTGTTCTTCCAAGTTTCTTTTCTCAATATAATCCAAGATGTTTTTAGGATTGTAATCTGAGGGGGTGTCACCTAAAAATGAAGTTTTCCAATCTAAAATATAATACTTTCGATTGTGTTCGAAAAATAGATCTATAGCTCCTTGATATAAACCATCTTCTTTTAAAAATAGAAATGCCTCTTCAGATAAGACTTTGGAAGGATCAACATCTATTAAAGAAAAGATATCTTGAGAAAAGTTCAAAGGAGCTGAGAATGCAGTTAGTAGCATGTTTGTAATAGTTTGTTCGTATCCATTGAGATGTGTATCTTTCACAAAGGTTGTAACACAGGAGAATAGTTCTTCTTCTTTGATAAGAAAATTAGGAATTATATGTTCTAGAATTTTGTGAATAATGATACCCGTGCTTTTTCCTTGAGGTAAAACCCGAGACTGTTGTTGTGGTTGCGTAACTTCAAGATATGATTCCTCCTCTACTTGCGTATTAGAAGAAGAAAAAGAGAAGATTTTCATATCTGGAGGAGGAGAGGGAATATTGTAAAAATTCGGTTTACAGAGATTGAATTTTTTTTGTGTGTCGGGAATAGGGACATTTTCGATGTGGGAAAGAGAGAAATTATCTGGAAATAGTTCGGTTAATCTGTTGGCGAAGATATAAGTTGAATCATCTTTGGTTAGGGATTGGTGTTCGACGTAGTATGATAAAATAGATTTGTTCCGTTTCGCTGACTTGATTGGGATAAATAAAATTTTTCTTGCTCGTGTACATGCAACGTACATCTCGCGGATAGCTTCTTGACCGAGTTGGTGTGTGCTTGATTTGTCTAAACCGCATGCGAAAATAACGTCATATTCTAAGCCTTTAGAAGAATGAATTGTTGTTATTTTTAGAGTATTATCATCATCGGAATGACAAGAAAAAGACAGTGCCTCTTCATCATTTCCTGTTTCTGAGATATGCTGCAAATGTAGGAGTTGTTCGTAAGGGTTTTTGCTAACCTTGTCTAAGTAGGAACAGAAGATTTCCATTTCTTGAAAAATCAAATCTCCCTGAGGAGTCTTAAATAAAGTTGCTCCTTGATGAGACATAAACGTGTAAAACGTGGACAACAACCCATAGGATAGAAGATGGCTATGCATGGAGAAAAAGAAAGAGGAAAATTCTTCTTTTCTTTCAATTATTTCATTCGGAGAATAACCAAATAAATTGGAGATTAAGACTTTCTGTGTTTTGTTTTCCTTTTCCGGATAAATTAATGCTTCTAACCAGTCGAGTGTAAGATAAAATGTTTCTGTGCGCTCAAAAACGGATCTTTTTTTGGAGAAAGCTACGGGTACAGAAGATAAGGTCATCAAATTAAGAGCTTGCTTTGAATCACAAACCAGAATAGCCATTCTGCCCAAAGGAATGTTATAAGTTTTCTTTATATCTAAGGATGTCGCAGAAATCCAATTGGCTAAGTCTACGTCAGAAGAAAAACTTACAAAGTGAATTGGCCTATATTCATCATAAGCATGTGTATTAGAGCTTCTAGCTTCCAGAGGATGGTAATAAATGGATTCGTATTCTTTATGGTCATCTTCTATTTTCAAGAACGGATTCAATGCGCTAAATAACTTGTTAATAGAATCCATAAGCTCGGAAGTAGAGCGGTAATTATTTACTAAACACAGCTGTGCATCTTGAGAGAAGGACGATTTTGCTTTTAAATATGTTTTTAAGTCCGCATTTCTCCATTCATAAATGGATTGTTTGGGATCGCCGATTAGAAACAAAGATCCCTGGTACTCTTCAGAGGCAAAAAGTTTAGAAAATATACTCCATTGTTTCTTGTCTGTATCTTGAAATTCGTCGATTAATACCAATTGAAATTTCTTTCTTACTTTTTCTATAAGTGACTTAGCTTTTGAAGAAGATAAAAGTGTCTCCAAAATATCAATACTAGCATCCGGAGATAACCAAGGAGTAAAGTGCTCTCTTAAGTATTTTTGTATATCTTGAAGAAGAATGTTAAAAATAAGAGTCGGATCATGTGCTTGTATGATTAATGCGGATAATTTCGATTTAACTAATGCCTCTGCTATTGGGGTTGGTATTTGTTTTTTTAGACGGTGTTTCCATTTGTCAAGTGCTTGAGCTACTAAGATGAAGTCTTCATACGTATTAGAATATAGAATATCCACGATACGACGGATACTTTTAGAAGAAAGTCGGTATCTACTTTCTGTTCCAGAATTGTAAGATTCAAGATCTGCTAAACAACTTTCTTGA
Organism: Chlamydia ibidis 10-1398/6; assembly: GCF_000454725.1. Lineage (NCBI taxonomy): Bacteria > Pseudomonadati > Chlamydiota > Chlamydiia > Chlamydiales > Chlamydiaceae > Chlamydia > Chlamydia ibidis. The sequence continues at coordinate 73,926 of NZ_APJW01000001.1, forward strand.
TCTATATTTTTTAGGTCCTCACGGAATAATCGCAACTGTTCTTGGAATTCTGGGTATACATTTACAAAATTAGCTTTGTTTTGCCTGGTATAATTTTTAAATATTTCGTCAATTAGGAATTTTGAACGGGAAGAAGATACGTTATATTGGGTTGCTAGCCGTTTAAATTGTTCTTGAGAGAGTACGCGTTTCCAGAGATCTTGTTTCATGTACTCACGAATGTGGTGTAAAACCATCTGATTATGTGTCAAAGATTGACTTGTAGAGGCAAAATAAATCTCTGGAAAATATTGCTTTAATATGAAATTACAGAAACCATGGATTGTAAAAATAGACATGCGATCTAGCGAAGCTAGACTGTTGCGAAGCTTAATGTAAAGCAGCTTGACATTGGTTTCTTTTTCCAAGTAGGGAGGAAGAGTGGCAGGAGTGTTTTTAAGTTGAGAAACTGTACGTTCAATATTTTCCTGAATCCGCACTTTCATCTCATTGGTTGCAGCATTCGTGAAAGTAACAGCAAGAATGTTGTCCACGTGTTCTGCAGAATTCTCAAGAAGAGATCTTAAAATAATTTGTTCTATGGTAAAGGTTTTTCCCGTGCCAGCGGAAGCTTCTAAGAAGAATTTACCTTGGATTTTCGTTTTAGGATTAAAAATATCAAAAGATTTCACGCGTCTCCAGAGATTAAAGAGAGTAGTAGTTCACGAAGTTCATCATCCATTTGTATGAGATCATCGGGAATTATGCGATTTTGAAATTCCCAGAATGTGCTACTTGCACAATCCTTAATTTTATTTGTGATAGCCTTTTTTAGATTGCTTGTAGCGTTTGTACTTTTCAGAGCAGACCAAGATTCCGCGGATACCAAGGGTGTTGGTCTATTTTGCAATTTTAAATATGCTGTTAAAACTAATCGTAAATAGTTTTCTGGATCTCTTGGATCGGATTCTTCTTGGGTTATATCCCAATCTTTAATTTTTTTAATAACTGCTGATTTAGGAAGAATATTCGCCATTTTTAACATAGCTAATTTAATACGACTTTCCAATCTTTGTTGTAAGGTAAGATACGACATGGTTTGCTCTGCTTTCTCCGTAATTACTCCGGATTCAGGTTTCATTTCACAAATATAAATACCATCCTTGCAGACACCCTCTATAGTGCCATGTAGTTCGATAGAACTGTTTTCAACAGTTAAGGTAATAGGGGAAAGGATTTGTTGTTTAGAAGCAATATTTTCGTGGAATAAACGTGATGAGAATATCACGGTATAAGGTGCACAGGATTCATTCTGTGCAATAGAGTCTAGCCACCCTTTAATTTTTTTGTCATAAAATGAGTATAAATGTTTGGAGTAAGTGGAAAGAAAATTTTCTATTTCCATTTCTTGTGTTTTATGGAGATTTTTCTTCCATAAAGCAATGAGCTGGTACTGCGTTGGGAATATTTTTTCTTTGGATTGTAGTGGTTTAGGGTGGGAGATGCGTATTGCATAATGACTTTCTAAAAATAAAGCTAAAGGATTGAGCAAAGAGGTAATTAGACGGTCTAAAGAAATGCTTTTTATCACAGGTGATGGATTTTGAGTGGCAACGAATAAAGAGGGGAATAACTCTTTACGACTGCAAAACGCTAAAGCAAGGTTATAATAATATTTATGCGATGAGGGAAGAATTTGCGGCTTACTGAATACATCCAAGGTATAGGGTTGTGTGGGAAGACTTTTTTCAGTAAGTTGTACAGCACTTCGGAGGTATTTTAGATAATCACTTGGTAATACAGGATCTAAATTTGAAGATAGATAACTAATATGTAATTCATGTTTTGTAGAAATTAGAATTTGTAGGAAATGAAAATTTTCCTCATCTGAATTAGATGAAAATAGAAATTCTTCCTGAGATGTAGTGTTATCTGCAAGACTAGCGAGATCTTGAGAATCTGAGAGTTTATTTGCGCCAAGGATAAACGTGTACCCTTTAGGGATAAAACTTAGGTCGGCTAAAGATCCCACATAAGGACCTGGCTTAGTATACAAAGGGCTTAATCGATGAAAATGCTTAAAGTAGTCTAAGCAGAAATCCATAAAAAAGGAGTGGGAGCATAGCTTTTCAGAAAAGTTAGGCAAGAGCGTCGTTTTCAGAGATACAATCAGAGAAACTTCCTCTCCAGATAAAGTGAAAATGGATTCTAAAAATGTAACTATATAATGAAAATGCTCTTCGTATGTTAATTTAAGAAGACTCTCACCATGATCCATGAAACTTTGAATTTCGTAGAGAATAGGGATAATAACTTCCCATATTTCTAATTGGCTGATTTTACCCCCTTCTTCCAAGAAAGGATAGTCTTCGAGAATTATATCAGCCAACGTTTGTATGCGCTTTGTATACAGCGGGATGGTTTTCCAAAGTTCAGCTATTCTCTTCAAAAGATAGGGGAAAGATCGATTTTCTAAAGGTGTTTTCAGATGGGGGGATAATAACAATTGCATTAAGCAATAAAAATCACCATTACTCTGAAGTAAAGACGATAGCATAGAGAATTTGTTGATCAGAGATTCAGAGCTTCCTGACAATGTGTTAGTGAAATGGATAGGAATATGAGGTTGGAATATAGCTTTTAAAAATGGCTCATATTTTTCTAATCGTGAAGAAAGAATAAAAATGTCTTTAGGATCTACTCCTTCATGAATCAAACGAGAAACCTTACAAAATACTTCATTGACTTCTCTAGAAGGATTCAACGCTTTGTTGATAGTGATGGTCTCTTTTTTATTGACCAAATCGTCAGGACAATTCGGTTGAAGGTAAAATAGTCTGTGTTGAATCATCTCCAAAGAAGATTGTGTTCCTGGTGGTATAAAGACCTCATCGTAACAAATTTCTTGATCTACGAAGAAATTTTGAGATGCTTGTGACTTATGCGCCAGGTTAGCTAGAAGATCTTGCCGGTCTGTGAAAATGTATTCTTCCCACACAGAGAGTTGTTCTGATGATGCAGACCTTCTCCAGAACAAGTCCATGCTTCTATCTGAAATTAAATCCCCAAAGTATTCTCGAGATGGAGACAGACAATAAAAATATACTGGAAACACGTGGCTTAATTGCACAAAAAATGAGGCAAAATGTTTAGGCAAATGAGAGTATCCGAAGATATAGAAAGAGCGTTTCGAGGATAGATCAGGTAGGGAAGAAAGTATTTGAGAAAATACTTCTTCAATACTGGTAAACTGTTCCTGTAAATTAGTGAAAATTTCTCTATGAAACGGACAATCTTGAGATGCTGTTTGGGAAAATGTATAAAACTTTTTGAAAATCGCAGCTAATTTTTTTACCTCACTGTATGTGGGAGATGTGGAAAAAGTAGCTTCTACTTGTTTTGATGAAGAAAAATTTTGTTTGTCAAGGATGTCGTGTATAAATAGCGGAAGTGTGATATAATCAGGAATCCGAGGTTTTGAGTAACACACTTCGGCGAAAAGTTTTTTAATTAAGGTATCAAAAGAAGAAAAGATAGCAGATCCCATGAAAATGTTGCTGCTAGTTGCTTGAATGAGCTCCTTGCGTAGCCAGTGTTCTGTTTCTTTGTTGGCAACAAGGATCCATCGTTTGTCAAAAGGATGCTGATTTGCAGAAAACAAATCTTGTGCAAGTCTTGCCAATAGATGGGTAGGGGAATTGCTGAAAAATGCCTTACACTGTTTGGTTGCGTCCATGAATGTTGCTACAAAAAAGAAGTCATTCTACGCTCTCGTAATAACACATTTTCTTACGATTCTGAATGACAATCTCTACAAGTTTCTTTTAGTGTTTTTTCTGTTGGAAGGCAAAGGCCTAGCCGAGAATGCTAAAATCTTATCATATGTAAGTTTATTTTTTGCTCTTCCCTTTTTGTTATTAGCTCCTTTATCTGGAAGTTTATCCGATAGGTATCAGAAGAGGAATATTATTTTAATTACTCGCGTGGTTGAGATTTTTTGTACCTCGCTAGGCGCATTTTTCTTTTATACCGAATCAGTAGTAGGCGGATATGTGGTTTTAGTTCTAATGGCTAGTCATACCGCTATATTTGGTCCTGCAAAAATGGGAATTCTTCCTGAAATGCTTCCCTTAGACTATTTGTCTCGGGCCAATGGAATAATGACAGCTGCCACCTATACAGGTAGTATTTTAGGCTCTTGTTTGGCTCCTTTGCTTGTTGATTTAACAAAAAACCTGCCCATTAATTGTTACGTATTGTCTGCTATAATTTGCGTTTTTTCTTCGATTGTCAGCACTTTCGTTTCTTTTAGAATTCGTCCAAGCAATGTAAAAAATCATAGTCAAAAGATCAGCTATGTAAGTTTCAAAGACCTTTGGGAGATATTAAAGGATACTTGGCATGTGCATTATTTAAGTTTGTCAATATTTTTGGTAGCTTTCTTTCTCCTAGTCGGTGCTTACGTTCAAGTTGAAATTATTCCTTTTGTCGAATTTACCTTAGGTTATCCTAAGCATTATGGAGGTTATCTTTTCCCTCTTGTGGCTTTAGGTGTCGGTATTGGTTCTTATGTTACTGGGTGGATATCTGGAAAAGATATCAAACTAGGATACGCTCCCATAGCTGCTCTCGCAATAGGTTTGTCTTTTGTAGGCCTCTATGCAAGCGCATCTTCTTTGATTGGAGTGATTATTTTTCTTGTCATGCTGGGATTTTTTGGCGGGGCATATCAAGTTCCTCTTCATGCTTATGTACAATATGCTAGTCCGGAACACAAAAGAGGGCAAATTTTAGCTGCTAATAACTTTTTAGACTTTTTAGGAGTTTTAATAGCAGCAGCCATTATTCGTGTGATGGGTTGCGGTTTAAATCTTAGGCCAGAAATAAGTTTTTTGTGCATGGGAATAGTCGTTTTTGCCTTAGGAATTTGGGTGTTGTGGTTATGGAAAGAACATGTATATCGTCTGATTTTATCCGCTGTTCTTAGAAAACAAATATCTGATTCTTTGAAATTAGATATCTCATCAGTTCCTCTGTGTTATTTTGTAAAAACCAAATCTTACAGAGAAGTGCGCAGGGTTTTGGCTATGTTACCCAAAACTACTAGGAGCACTGTCGTTATTTTAGATCATCAGTTGCAGCCTTCATGGACAACTAGACTTGTCTCTTACTGTGTTCCTACTGTCATTTCTCAAGTAGAAGATAGTAGTGACGAGGGAGTCAAGGAAGCTTGGGCTGTATTGGAAAGTCAAAGAATTAAAAAATTATTGCAAAAACAGCCAGATCTTTGTGTGATTTGTCTAGGAAAACCCAGAAATATGGAACTATTTGCTAAGGTTTTAAGAGAACAGGGCATCCATCTTAAGTCAATACTACTTATTGAACCCGATACAGAAAGAAGAAAATATAGAATGGCACTAGGGGTAGATTAACATCCACCCTAGTGTCGTCAGATAGCTGCTACTTTAAACAGCAACAACAAGAGGGAGCCGCTTCGGATTCTTCTTGCTTAACATCCTCACATAAGTGCATTCTACGGAATGGCTTATTTCCCCTAGATGCAGAGAAAGGACGAATTCTAGGAGCCTCTGAACAAGCTGAGGAGCAACACCCCTTAGTAGAAGAGATGCAGTTGCTACAACATAAGAAAAGATTATTACAATCCGTATTTGCACAGTTGTAATACGTATCGCACGCTACTCCACAGTGCGAACACTCTGAGATAGGAGCAACATTTTTGTCTGCTTCGTCTATAGGTACTACGAGACGATCATCGAAAACAAAAAGTTTTCCCTTCCATTTGCCTGTGCCAACAGCCTGACCATAAGCAATGACTCCACCATCTAGTTGGTATACCTCTTTAAAACCTTTTTCTAAGAGTAAAGAGGAATAGAGCTCACAACGGATCCCACCAGTACAGTACATCATCACCGGCGTTGTAGCTGGGTCATATTCTTCAGCTAAACGATCAGCATAAGCTGGGAATTCTCGGAACGTTTGAATGTCGGGAAGTACGGCATTTTCAAAATGTCCGACTTTCCATTCATAATTATTTCTTACATCCAAGACCAGACAACGATTTTCTTGTAGTTTTTCATGCCATTCTTGAGGAGAAATATGTTTTCCTTGATTCGAAATGTCAACATCGCAACCAAGAGCAACTAGTTCTTTGCGATATTTTACAGTAACTCTGGGAAAAATATTTTCTTCAATATGATGAATTTTAAATTTTATATTTTCAAATCCAGGGCGTTGTTTCAACCAAGCCATGTAACGTTCAGCGTCAGGTTGGTATCCACTGAATTGTCCGTTGATGCCCTGCTCTGAGATGTAAATACGGCACGACACGTCCAGAGTTTTAAACAACTCTTTGTGTAGAGCAATCTCTTCATGAGGGTTGTCAATCTGAGTTAAATAATAATAAGCTAAAGCATAATAATTCTTTTTCATAAAAAACACCTTAGCATATTCTTGGAAATAATTCCATTGTAGAAAATTGCGATTAGAACTAAAATGCCCTTTGGTATTTTGTCAACTAAACGAGTATTCGTTTATGGCTTGACGACAGAGCCCCTAAGGTTTATTCTTAATTGGGTGAGTGGAGGGAGAGTTTGCTTTGGGTATCAAAGGCCCTTTAGAATTTGAGAAAAACCCTTCCTCATAGGCTAGGAAGTTTGTACTGATTAGCAAAAGAATCCTAATTGGTTGTACCAAAAGTAGTGTGTCGCCAACCCGTGGCTATTTACAAAGTCGGGGAGCGTAGATAACTTCTCTTAATATAAGGACTGAAATTCATGGCTCGATATTGTGGCCCTAAAAATAGAATAGCAAGGCGTTTTGGCGCGAACATCTTTGGAAGAAGTCGGAATCCTCTGCTGAAGAAGCCTCATCCTCCAGGCCAACACGGTATGCAGAGAAAGAAAAAGTCTGACTACGGCCTGCAGCTTGAAGAGAAACAAAAGTTGAAAGCTTGCTACGGCATGATTTTGGAGAAACAAATCGTTAAGGCGTTCAAAGAAGTTGTTACCAAAAAGGGCAGCGTTACTAAAATGTTCTTGGAGAGATTTGAGTGCCGTCTGGACAACATGGTGTACCGCATGGGTTTCGCTAAGACGATCTTTGCAGCTCAGCAATTAGTTTCCCATGGACACGTTTTGGTTAATGGAAAGAAAGTGGACAGAAGATCTTTCTTCCTGCGCCCTGGTATGCAAGTCTCTTTGAAAGAAAAATCTAGAAAGCTGCAGTCGGTCCAAGAGGCTTTGGAGAATAAGGATGAGAGTTCTTTGCCTTCCTACATATCCTTAGATAAAGCCGGATTTAAAGGAGAGTTGCTAACGTCTCCTGAACAAGATCAGATCGAGGCTCAGCTTCCTCTTCCAGTAAACGTTTCTGTTATTTGTGAGTTTTTATCCCACAGAACGTAGTTTTACAAGACTTGTGGAGAATCTGAGTTTTCTTAGAGTGGATAGTATAGTGCCAATGTAGCGGTTTTTGCTACACTGGCATTTTTTTTGCGTAAAATCAGATAAACACAACTATTTCGTGAGCTTACACAAGTTCTGAATTTCTTTTGTCCACAGGTCTGGGCCTCCCGGAGTTTCTAGGTACTTCGGAATTAGACGGGTATGTTCATTAGTCATGAGAAATTCAAAGCTTTCCATACCTATATATCCTTCGCCAAGAGGAGCATGACGATCTTTGTTTTTCCCTAAGGGAAAAATGGAGTCATTAAGGTGTATAGCTCGTAAATAGGAGAGACCTATAATGTCATCAAACTGTTTAAGCACTTGCTTCCAACCTTCTTTAGAGCTAATATCATATCCTGCGGCGAAAATATGGCATGTGTCTAGACAAATACCTACAGGAATTTTTTCTTTCAAACCTTGTATGAGATAATCGAGTTCTTCGAACTTGCTGCCTACCAGAGATCCTTGTCCGGCAGTAGTTTCAAATAGAACCATAAGAGGAGGAGAATCTTCGAATAAGGATTGGGTTAAAGCAAAACTGGATATAATTTTATCAAGACATTCTTCTTTGGAAGATTTTATAGCTGCGCCGGGATGGAAATTAACAAACGTTATGCCTAAAGATATACAATCTTGGATTTCTTGATGAATGCAAATACGACTTTTCTCTAGGATCTCGGGATTGGGAGCCCCCGGGTTAATCAAATAACCTGCATGACTCATAATGTGAGATAAAGAAGTTTCTTCCAGAGCCGTTTTGAAGGAAGCAACGGTAGAGTCGGTTAAGGGACGTCGTCGCCATTGTCTTTGGTTTGCTGTGAAGATTTGGACAGTAGAAGCTCCGATATTGTAACCCTCATACAAAGCATTTTGCAGGCCTCCTGCGGTTGATGTGTGAGCACCTATTAAAGGAACGGACGGAGGGTTAAGTATCTGCATTCTAATGCTCCAAAAATCAATATGTGGTATGGATAGTTTCAAGTATTAGGAGAGTGGATATTTTAAATGAATCAAAAAGACAATCAGGGGTTAGTCGCCAATTCTCTTTTTAACTTATTATCAGGGACTTTTTTTAGCCGTTTTACGGGTATGTTACGTGAAATCGTTATGGCTACTTATTTCGGTGCCGATCCCTTAGTAGCGGCTTTCTGGTTGGCATTTCGAACGATTTTCTTTTTGAGAAAGATTCTTGGTGGGCCAATTCTTGGCTTAGCTTTTATTCCACATTTCGAATTTTTACGCGCGCAAGATCCTAATCGTGCTGCCTTCTTTTTCCGGAGCTTCTCTAAATTCTTTTGTTACAATGCATGCATCTTTACTTTTGTGATAGAAATCGGCTTAGCAATTTGGATGCACTATGCGAAAGGTGGCGTGGTCGATGCCTTGCAGTTGACCATGATCCTATTGCCTTCAGGTATTTTTCTTATGATGTATACTGTAAATTCTACGTTATTACATTGTGAGAAGAAATTCTTGAGCGTAGGCCTTGCTCCATCGATAGTAAATATTTTATGGATTGCCACAGTCTTTTTAGGCCGTAATAGCGATTCTCGAGCGCGTATCATCGTTCTTTGTATCGTATTAGTCATAGGATTTATTTTCGAATGGCTAGCAACTGTCCCTGGAGTCAAAAGTTTTCTGGGGGTCGCCACAACACGACCTAAGGAACATGATAGTATCAAAGCTCTTATTGCCCCATTATCCTTAGGGCTACTATCTATGGGTGTGTATCAGATCAATCTTCTTTGCGATATGTGTCTTGCTAGGTACATTAACGATGTAGGTCCTTTATATCTCATGTATTCGATCAGAATACAGCAGCTGCCTGTTCATCTGTTTGGATTAGGTGTGTTTACAGTGCTACTCCCAGCAATTTCACGTTGTGTGCAACAAGAAGACCATAAGCAAGGTTATGATCTAATGAAGTTTGCTCTTAACTTAACGGTGTCTGTAATGGTCATTATGACATCGGGACTTTTGCTTTTGGCCCTACCTGGTGTACGTCTGTTATATGAACATGGACTTTTCCCAACAACAGCCGTACATGCTATTGTTGAGGTTTTACGTGGTTATAGTAGTAGTATTATTCCTATGGCATTAGCGCCGTTGGTATCCGTCTTATTTTATGCCCGTCGACATTATACTATTCCCTTAGTTATTGGAATGGTGTCCGCAGTTGCTAACATCTTTCTCAATATACTGTTTGGTTGTTGGATAGTAAAAAACGTATCTGGTTTGGCCTATGCCACCTCAATAGTGTCCTGGGGACAACTTTATCTTCTTTGGCTATATGCTGGAAAACATCACCCAACATATCGTGGATTGATGTGGATTACTTTTAAAAGGTCGATAAAAGTCGTAGCTACCACGGCTTTAGCATTTGCAGTGACTCTAGGTGTTAATGTTGTCACACATACTACGTACATAATCTTTTTAAATCCTTTTACTTCTCTTTCTTGGTCTTTATCGTCATTCACAGCACAAAGTGCGGCTTTTTTCTCAGAAAGCGGCATTTTCTTGGCTTTTTTGTTTGGTTTTGCAAAACTGCTTCGGGTAGAAGATCTTGTAAATTTAACCTCCTTCCAATATTGGAGAGGACATCGCGACTTTTTGCATAGCTCACAATTCATGCAAGAGTAACCGAAGTTCTTGGGAAACTCTTTATTATCTTCCTCGTGGTTCGTATCTTCTCCTAAATCATAGTTCTTTAAGAACTAAAACACGATCTTCTTGTCACATTGTAATATTCGCGTTTCTGAAGAAGGGAAATTTCTTCGAAAGCTAAAGCGTAGCAAGTTAAGAGAATGAGGTCAGAAATAGACCTCAATAGAGAAATATGGGGATCTCCTCTTTCAAAAGGACTTTTATGAACCAAAAATTCCAGTTAAAAAAACGTTTTTGCCAGTGGTTGGTATGTTTGAGCGCTATGACAAGTGTCTCTCAGGGATATGCTGATCCATCGTCAGGTAAGCATCAAGAGTTTACAAATTTAGATGAAGTGAAGGCGTATTTAGATTCACGAGGATTTGTAGAAACAAGAAAACGTAGCGGTGTATTAAAATTAGCCGGAGATGTGCGTGCGCGGTGGATTTATGCAAGAGAGGATTTTGAAACCCCTCCTGTCACAACTTTTAATCCTTTGCCTGAAAATCGTTATCGCAGTGAGTTTAATCTCTATGTAGATTATATCGCTGGAAAAACATGGATGACCTCCAAAATGAAATGGGCAGCAATTGCAGGCGGGGAATCTTCAGCAGCAGGTTTGGACATTAATCGAGCGTTTCTCGGATACAGTTTTTATAAGAACTCTGAAAATCATACTAATATTTTCGCAGAGGTAGGTCGTTCCGGATTAGGGGATCTTTTTGAGTCTGAAGTACAGTTTAACAGTAATTTTGATGGACTACATCTCTATATTAGTCGTCGTCTTTGTAAACAATACCCCTACAATGTAATTGTCCACGGCGGTCCTTTTGTCGTGAATATGGCAAAGAAACATTATGCTTGGGTTGTAGAGGGTATTATTAGCCAATTACCAAAGAATTTTGTAGTCAAATGCAGTGTTATTGACTGGAACTCTTTCCTTCCTTCTGAAGCGCCAAAACCTGCAAGAACTCAATCCGCACCCAGTGCTGCTAGCTTAAAATATAAATATTGTGTGTGGCAGTGGTTGATAGGAAAACATTCGCAATTACCCTGGTTTTATGGAAAAACCAAACCACTTTATTTGTACGGCGCTTATCTTATGAATACCTTGGCTAAGGCTAGTAGAACTACTTTAGGCGAGAAACAAAACCGTGGTTGGTTTGTTGGAGGTACTTTAGGGCGTTTAAGAAAAGCTGGAGATTGGTCTACCACTTTGCGTTATGAATATGTAGAAGCTTTGGTAATTCCAGAGATTGATGTCTCGGGTATAGGGCGAGGGAATCAATTGAAGTATTGGTTTGCTCAGGCTATAGCTGGTAATTATGATCCTAAAGAAGCTAATGGTTTTACCAACTATAAAGGGATATCCGGATTATTCATGTATGGAATCACTGACACGCTATCTTTCCGAGCATATGGAGCTTATTCCCGCCCTGCAGATTCTCGTTTAGGCAGCGATTTCACCTATAGAAAGTTCGATCTAGGCTTAATTTCTGCTTTCTAATATCTCTTTTTAATAAAATCTTTAAAAAGCTCGCATTTATTAAATAGTGTGAGCTTTTTTTTATTTTTTATAATAAGTCTAAGGTTTTATTTATTTTTTCTTTTTGCTATGGTTACTCCTACTAACCCTATAGATGACGGTGGAAATATCGCTCCCGTTGATTTATCAACATTTAGCATGGAGGCAAGCGGAGCATCGCGTAGCCAAGAAGCTGATGCTATAGCCGGATTATCTGGCAATGCTAAGTCTAATTCAGGGCATCCTTCTGTAGATACTTTAGGGGAGGTGACAAAGCTTAAATCGGCGAGAGGTGTTCTTACTGATTTGTTAGATAAGATATCTTCTTTTTTTGGAGGTAAATCGAACTCTGTTCAAGGTTCCACTTCAACTGGAGGGACTACTGGAGCTGGGGGTGCGACAACAACAAGCGCTTTTGATGAAGCAAAAAAGCAAGTCGATGCAGCCAAGACAGCTTTGCAGTCTGCAACTACAGCTAATGACTATAAAACAGCATGGCAAAGCTTATTAGACGGTATAGTTAAGATGAGTTCTTCAGCTACGACTGCAGAGCAAAAAGCTCAAGTACAACAAATAAATACCGAGCTCCAGAGTAAAAAGCCGATTACCGACAATATTAACAAGTTAATAGGTTTATTGGAGCAAAACCAACAATTAGCCGAGTCCTTGAAAACGGTTTCTTCGTCAGAGCAGCTAGTTGGAGCTATGGGACTTGCTCAGTCTAACCAAGAAGAGGCTAAAAAAATTCTTGAAGAATTGAAAAAAGCCGGAGTTACGTCAAGCACTCTTCCTGTTTTAGGTAATATAGAAACGGAGATGCCTAAATCAGTTAAGACGGTGGTAGATTTAGCAACCGCATTACAAGCTGCTTATGATGCTGGAAATCAAAGTACTGCTGCTGTAGAGCAAGCTCAGGCGAATAATAGCCCAGCTAACATAGACGCCTGTAATAAAATTATTCAAGACGCAGAGGCTGCTTTAGCGGCTGCTAAAGAACTTGCACCGAATTCTCCTATTGTTGCTGCTGCGCAAGCACAAATCGATAAAGCAAAAGCAGATATGGCAAATATTCAACCTAGTGGAGGAGGGACTACTAACGTAGCTGGATCTCCAGGTGGTGCTGCTACTGTGGGTACTTCGCAAAATACTGGGGCTACTATGGGAGAAAAGCGAGTATCCATGCTGCTTAATGATGCTGATAACCAGACCGTATCGATTATGCTAGATGGTTTGCGTAATATGTTACATTTGTTCCAAGAAGGAGATTCTCCCGCTGCTTCTCTTGAAAAAATACTCTCTGATTTAAAAGGAAGTGGGGGTACGTCCACTCCTCAGGGTGCAGAAGCTTTACAGACTATCGAACAAGAATTACAAGCTGCACAACAAGGAACTAGTGGTCAAGAAGCTTTAGCTAAGGCTTTGGGAGCTATTGCACAAGCGGCAGCTACAGCTGCTGGAGCTATACCTACTACAGCTACCAAAATAGGTGGAAATGTAAAGCAGCTTTACAATGCAGGACTAGGCTCACCAAAAAGCTCCAGCTATTCTAAAGCGTTGTCAGCGGGATATTCAGCCTACCAGAGTATCAATGATGCCTATGCTAATAGTAATGCTAGAGTGCGTGATGTTATAGATAATTCTGTTTCTCCAGCACTCTCTCAACGGGTTTCGTCTAGACCAACAGAATCTAGAAAAGATGAAAGCTTTGATCAAAGCGTAGCGAGAAGCATTGTTAACTCGAGCCAAACTTTAGGAGATGTATACAATTCTCTAAGTATTCTACAAATTGCCCTAGGCATAGCACAAAAGGATCTTTCGAATTTCAACCCTGATGCGTTTAAGAATGCACTTACTGAAGCTGTAACAAGAGCTCCGCAATTCGGTTATCCACATGTTCAACTGTCCAATGACTCTGGACGCAAATTTATGGACAAACTAGAAGAACAGTTTAGAGAAAACTCTCGTGTTCAAGCGGAAACAAAAGCACGTATCTTTGAAAAACAACCCGAATTTATACAACAAGTGCTGGTAAACATCAGCTCTCTATTCGCTGCCTATCTACAATAGGGTTAAAGAATAGTTGAGAACTATCTGCATATTTGAAGCTTACTCTATTTATATGGAGCAAGCTTTTTTCTATATTTAAGAGAATAATTTTTATAGGAATTTCATTAGCAAGCTTACAGAATCATAATTTTTTTCTGTAAACTTAAAAATCTGTGAATGCTAGATGTTAGAGGATGGGGCGACTTGCTCAGACTTTTCTAGCAAGTCGCGTCGGAGACCTAGTTGGTGTAAATTTCACCAGCAAGTTTCGAAAGAATTTGGTTTAGTACCTGCATAGACGTGGAAACTAATGTCCATTCTTGCTGTACGTTGGTCATTTGATTTTGTAAGTTAAGCTGTTGTGTTTGGCTTTGTGTTGTATAGTCTTGTTGATCTGATTGGATTTGTGTAAACAGAGGACCTAATCCACCAGAAGGACTTGCTGTCGGAAAGCCTGTGGATATAAAGCCTTCTAAAGCTGCAAGACAAGGCACCCAATCTTTGTTCATAGCTGTTACATCTGTATTATGGTCTCGTGTTGATTTATTTTCGGGATTGCTAGATGAAGTAGAGGTTCTGAGGGTTGGTTCAGGATTTTCACAAACTATCATAAAAACATTAGGATCATATTCCTGAGCTTTTGCATTTCCTGATTTTTGAGTCTTTTCTACTGTTTTTGGGCTTAACTTTAGATTAACTAACAGCGAGTCTAAAACGATCAGTTGGTTCAATGTACTGGTGATTATAAAATTATAATTCGCAGTTGCATTCAACATTTGGCTTTTTTGTGCCGCAGATACTTGCTGGGATGCAGAAATCTTTTTGAGTAGTTCAACAACCAAGAGTTGCGCGCGTTTACACCGGTTAATATCACGAGCTATATACTCACGTTCTTTAATGAGAGCTTGATATGTTTCAAAATAGTCTCCTGAGAATAGATTATCACCCTCTTTACTTTGAATAAGATAAGAAGACAGGTTGTAGTAAACAGAGGTCGTGGCAAACTCATTTGTAATCTTAAGAAGTTCATTAATAGCGTTAGCTGCTAAATTGTTGAAGTTGATTTCTTGGATGAGGGGTTCTAAGAATATTTTTTGTTTAGGCAATTGTGAATTAAGGATTAAGTAGATAAGAGATCCGCCTAAACTTTCAGAATTTAACCAAGCCTTAACAGTTTTCTCTCGATCTTTAACAAAGCTTGCTGTAGCGGGATCTAGAGATTCGTAAGTTTTTTCTAATTCGGCTATTTTCTGTTTTAATTGAGTAATATGTTGAACACATGCAGCATCAAAGTTTTTTTGGATAGTCTGTGCCTGAGTAGCAAAGTCTGGATGAACATGATGGAATCTTAACCCATACTGATTAAAATATGCGAAGTTGGGAACATAGTCATTACTTGCGTTTTTTCTGAGAAAGTTAGCGCCTAAATTTTGTGTCCCCCCAATTTGGACCATTGTCGGGCCAATATCATCAAAGAAATGCAGCTGTTGGATAGTATTAGCGCGAGTCGTTAAATTTTCTTGAATTTTAGCTAGATTTTGAACAGCATTTTGTAAGCAGTATTCAGAGTTAATTTGGTAAGTGCCTACGATGGCAACTAGTTGACTGACGGTTACCGTATTATATGTGTCATTAGTGCCAAAATTTAGTGACATCGTGAGTTTTTTGTATTGATCTACGTAAGTATCAAAAATACTTTTTTCTTCTGGCTGTAAAAGATAATACATCTCAGATAAGTTCATGAGACCAGCATACGTCTCCATAGACAAGCCCAGTTTTGCCGAAGTATATGCCTTTTCTTGATCAAATCTTGGAGCTTTCCCCATCCAGTCGTCACAACATAGCTGTGCTTGTTGGAACATGGTTATTTGATTTTCTAAGTTTTTTTTCTGATCATCAATGCTTAGGCGTACTTTATCAAGATTCTGTACAGCTGTTTGATACGCGGTAGTAATTCCTTCACGATAAACAGCAGCTTGGTGTGGTTTTAAATGGCGATCTAGGGATGCTTTATCAGGATCATCAGTTTTTTCATAAATCTTCGTGAGGTCGCCATTTTCTAAACTAGTCTTACTCAACATAGGGGTTAAGCTTGTCACTGTGATAACTACAGATTTCTCACCGCCAACAGAAGGAACTTTAGTAATAGCCTGTTCTAATCCGCTTAAAACAGCTTTTAATGTGTTTTGACCATTTACAGTAGCGACATTTGTTGATGTGACATCAGTAGAAATCGTAGGCGCTATTTTTAGCATGTCAGTAAGCATACTACCAATTTGCTCTCCAACACTTGCTCTGTAGGTATTAAGAGGGCCTTCGACATGTTTTTTGAAAAAATCATTAACAAATTGATCTTTGTATGCTTGCTGTGCTTCTGAAAGTTCTTCGGAGGTAACTCCTTGTTTCATTAGTTTATTAGCTAAATCTAATTGACCTTGTTCAATAGTATCAGCATATTGTTTAACGATTTTATCTATAATTTCCTCATAAGTTGGATCATAACAACCGCTAAATACAGTTGCTTGTTGCGTTGTATCCAAAGACTCGTGACCGACTAAGTTTTCGATGAGAGCTAGGGCTAAAATTACTGAAGGAATTTGAGCAATTTTAAGTTCTGGAACATCAGCTATAAGTGTTGCTAATCCAGATAAAACAATATTTACCAAGTTTTTGGCACATGTGGCTTGTATACTACTAATTTGTGCATTCGTATCTTGTGGTGCCTCTACGGTAGTTACAGGAGCTTCTGATTCACTGGGAGCTTTGGGAGAGACTTTAGGAGAAGGAAATACCGTATTTTTGGGGTTTAACAACTTTGTGGAATGTAGACCAGCAGCTTCTAGTACAGAACTCAACCGTTTCAGGGCATACAATCCAGAATTTAATTCTTCTATATCTATGGCAGGTTGTGCTTTATGATCGAAATTCGAAAATTTATGATCTAGTTTGATATTGAATAAACTTTCGCCGGAAATAGTGCGCGATCTGTTTTGAATGTGGAAAGAAGACATAGAAATAAACTAATAATAATTTTTTATTTTTATTTTCTTATTTTATTTTATTTTTTTCTACGTTCTCTTTTCCTTTTAATTTTTTATTATTTCTTATATCGTTGTCGGTTTTCTTTTTAAGAAAAGAGGAATATTTTTGTTTTAATTAAAAATAAATTTTTATGTTAATTTTATTAAAAAGTATTGCTTAACAACACTGACTTCGTATGGATATCATTAATAATTACTCCCTTTCAGTATCTTGCGAAAAACTCTCGATGATTATGCCTAGGGGATTATTACATAATCCTCATAGATTAGCAGATAGTACGCTTCATTATGAAACAATTAGAGCAGAACAGTTTATCTTAAGAAGTTTGCTCTATGTTTTAGATTTAAAATCAGACCAACGGTATCGTGAGCTAGTTGACCAACTTCATCGTCACGAGAATAGTCTGGCTGCACAGAGCGCAAAGCCTGTGTCAAGTTATAAGTCAGTGTTATGTTCTGCTCCTACGGAAGCAACAACAGCTCCAGTAGAGAAGCCAGAAGCCCAGCCTATTACAAAAGATCCTTATTACAATGCTACTAAGCAGCAATGGGCACACCAGTTGCTGACAGGGATACAATCTGTAGTTAATCAAATAGTTACCGGACTTACACCCAGTACAGGATCTGGTTCTGGACATACAGGACCTGACGGTGCTCTTAGCGGAAGAATAGCTGCATCTGTAGACCCTAAAAATGTTACTTTGCCAGTAGCACCAGATAGCACACCAACACCAGCTCCTACAGACTTGCAGATTTTTCAAGCTATCCAAACAGAAATAAATCGTTTAGTAAATGCTGGCACACAATTATCAAATCCAGATTTTGATGTTTTATATGGACTGCCTTCCACTATCTTTACAGCAGTCCAACGTGCTACAGCTATCCCTGGAGGGAAAAAAACAGAATATATTAATGAGCTTGCAAAACAATATGGTAACGAAGAGACGCTAGTTCAAGTATTTGCTGATGGTCGCGTAGAAGGACTGCAAGATATTCTGAATGTAGTCTTATCTAAACTATCAGAAGAAGATAGCTCAATATTTGCAGATTTGATAACAGAGTTAGATGAATTACGTACTCAGACAGAAAATTTTGATGAAGCTGGTTTAGCGCGTATTAAGCAAGCGGGCGAAACTCTTACTAACTTGATCAATGAATCTGCACTATCAAAAAATGATAAAGTGGCTTTTGTTCAGAAAATAGTTGCGTTATACGAAGATCAAGTAGCTGCTGTACAATCTTTTCGTATAGTCATGGAAGCCACGGTCTTTGTTAATCAGCATCAGGAAGCTGTTTTTGCGCAGATATCCAATTTAGTTGCCTCCTTAATGGGAACATTTGCTCCTATTGACTTAGGAGCGGTTGCTAGTGAGATTAGCAGTGCTTCCATATCTGCAGCTTTACAAGCAGCTCGTGCAATCAATTCTAGATTTACTGATTTAACAGAAGCGCAGCAAAATCTGGTTAATACAGCAATGAGGCAGTTGGAAACATTTAATGCTGATAAGTATTTAGGGGCAGTATGGGCATATTTTGTTGCTTCTACAGTTTTAGCCAATAAACCTACAGCAACTATGCAAGAGGTTGGTGCTGCGATTACAGCAGAGTCTAAAGAAATGACGGGTTCTACCTTTGCTCTAGCATCTTCTATGGAAAGTGCTATGAAAAAAATTGTTGAAACTAGTGGAAAATTTTACCCGGCACAGGTCGCACGAATAGCAGAAACAGCAGCAGAGGAAGAGCGTGCTTTAGCTTTAGAAGCTCCTGTTGATGGTGCGTCTGAAAATCGTGTTGTTAAGACAGAAGAATTTTATACCATTTACTCACAGATAAGTCAGGCCGCTAAATTAGTGCCAGCTCCTGATACTAGCGCTATCGCTGCTTACAATGCTACAACCAGAATGGGAGCTGTTGCTACAGTTGCTATTAACTATATTTTATTAAACTTTGGTGATACTGGGTTCTTACCTAATATTTCTCAAGCAGCTAAAGCGCAAGCTGAGCCTACAGCTAGAGCATATTTTCAGTTCCGATCGCAATCACAAGTAGAGTTTCAAAAATTGGGTAATGCTGTAGAACAGGCTCAGAATGAAAGTAACCAATTTTCAAGTTTTAAGGATTCTTTGTATAGCGAGCAGTTGTTTGCTCAAGCTGGAGAAACACGCGTACTGCCACTTCCATCTGCTGTAGCCTCTGTATTGATAGATCGCTACATGCCCAAAGAAGTCGATTTTTTAACCAAGATTTATCAGCAATTGTATTATAGCAATATAGGCTCATCGGTAGGCAATGCCATGATTGAGGCTATTTCCAAATATGTTAATGCCGCCACATATTTTAACTTTGGAAGTTATGTAGGTCAACAGCCTGCTGTTGGAGCGGGAGCTTTGCCCTCTGACGGTCAGGGGGATATGTTCCCAGGAAATGCAGATAGTGCGCGCGCAAAATTAAATACTGAAAGAGAGCAGGCAGCTCTATATTTACAGTATACTCAAAATGCTGAGAAGGTATTAGAAGAGCAACTTGCTAAAATAACTGCAGATTCTAAACTTACAAATGAACAGCGCACCCAAATTATCGATAACTTGAATAATTATCGTGATAATTTGAACTCAATTTCTGGTGCTTTGGTATTGTTGCAAAACTATTTAGCACCTTTAGGTGTTACAAATGGTGACGTAGCAGGAACTTTCAAAGTAACAGGAGGTTCTGCTCAATGGCAGGCTCGTTTAGAAATCCTTGAAGATGCTTTGGTTTCTGGATTATCAGGCAGTGCAATTAGCGGAGGAATGTTCCCATTGCAGGCAATGGTACAGTCTGACCAGCAATCTTATGCAGATATGGGACAGAATTATCAACTAGAATTGCAAATGCATCTAACATCTATGCAGCAGGAATGGACAGTCGTTTCCACATCTTTGCAAGTTTTAAATCAAATATACTTAAGCTTAGCTAGAAGTTTAATGGGATAAGTTTCCTCTAAATTTTGTTTCTTATAATGCTTTTGGCATGATTTTCGCTCCTTCTTTTTCTGAGAGAAAATAAGGAGGAATTTCATGCTTCCAGCATCGCAAATACAACAACAATTAGCACGTCTAGAATTTGTTAATGACCAGCTGTACGCCGAATTAGAGTATGTCAACATGTTATTGTGTGCTATAGGTTTCCCCGAAGGGTTAACAACTATTAAGGCAATAGCACATGAAGTTCTTACAGAAGACGAATTTTTAGATTAGTTACAGAGTTTAATACGAAAAAGAGTCGCCTAAGTAGTGCTGCTTAACCATAGGGTTAGTGATCATTTGTGCTGAAGATCCTTCGAAAAAGATTTTCCCATCGATGATTAAATAGCATCGATCTGCAATAGATAGGAGTTCTTTTGCGTTATGATCTGTTATTAAGATGCCAATACCTCGACCGGATAGAATTTTTATCAGGTACTTCACGTTTTGAATAACAAGAGGGTCGACGTTAGCAAAAGGTTCATCGAGTAACAACACGCTAGGGTTGAGGGCTAACACACAAGCAATTTCTAGCCGCCGTCGCTCACCCCCCGATAATGTCCCAGCTTTTTTGTTGAGACACGCAGCTAATTGTAAATCATCGATCAGGGTATCTAAAAGATGCGATTGTTGTTTTCTTGCTTTGTAAATAATCTCTAAAATGCAAATCAGATTTTCTTTTACTGTTAGATCTTTGAATACTGTCGGTTCTTGTGCTAAGTATCCTATCCCTAAACGAGCTCGGTGATCCATAGTTTTTTTGGTCACGTCAGTATTTTTAAAAATGATTTTTCCTGAATCAGGACGAATTAAGCCTACTGTTAAATAAAAAGCTGTAGTTTTTCCAGCTCCATTAGGACCAAGAAGACCAACAACTTCGCCAGGATTTACTTCAAAAGACACATCATTGGTTACCGGTTTTTTATTATATTTTTTAACTAGGTTACATACAGAAAGTATGGGCATAACAAATTATTCTCTTAATAAAGATAGTGACAAAGTTTTCATTCCCCCTTCGATACTTTGCTCGGAAGCAGTAGGGTCTGAATGGATAGGGTTAACATGAAAACGACAATCATACACGTTCAGTGAACAATCTTGATAGTTTAATAATCCGCCGTTGCCTCGAAAAGACATAAGTTTATCTAAATCTTGAGTGTAGATTTGCCCAGAAATCTTAGAGAGTACTTCCTTACACATGTAATTATTAGTCAAATGTAGCTCCATGCATGACTTGTCTATAGAACAATGAAAAAATGTTCTCTCTGGAGAGGTAATTTGTTTATAAACACCTAGCTTTTTAATTTTTAAGAAAGGGGGGGCTTTATCGAAATGTTTATCCATGCAGGATACATCACAAATACTATCCACTTTGATAATAGCGATCATTGTACAACACGCTATTATCAAGATTCCGATAGAGCAGATAAGACCATAAAATAAGAACTTTGTCATGCTGTAGCCATATCGAAAGAACGTACACAGGTATATAATTGATCCCAAATAGGTAATAATTGGGCAAACATATCTAAAGATAACATAGATGCCGCATCACTTTTAGCTTCTTTAGGGTTAGGATGGGTTTCAATAAACAAGCCATCTGCTCCGGCTGCTATGGCAGCACGAGTAAGAGTGGGGATAAACTCTGTTTGCCCGCCACTTTGTGAACCTAATGCACCGGGCAGCTGTACGGAATGGGTGCCATCAAACACAACAGGGAAGCCCGTCCGAGACATGACAGCGATGGAACGCATGTCAGAAACAAGGTTATTATAACCAAATGAACAACCTCTCTCAGTTAAGATTATTTTATTATTCCCTGTGGCAAGAATCTTATCTAAAGGTCCTTGCATATCCCAAGGAGAAAGAAACTGGCCTTTTTTGACGTTTATAATAGCGCCTGTCTCAGCAGCGGCAACAAGAAGATCTGTTTGACGACACAAAAATGCGGGGATTTGCAAAATATCACAGACTTTGCCAGCTTCTAATGCTTCTTCAGGTGAGTGTACGTCTGTTAGGATTTGCACATCGAAAGTCTCTTTAACTTTTGCAAGGATACGTAGCCCATTTTTGATTCCTGGACCGCGGTAAGAATTTATAGAAGAGCGATTTGCTTTATCATAACTGCTTTTAAATACCCAGTGGATACGACTAGAGTAAGGAGAAAGTATGTCGCGAATCCTTTTTGCAGTCTCCAGAATAATAGCCTCGCTTTCTATAACACAGGGGCCAGCAATTAGAAGCATTTTATTTTCGAACATACCCACTCCTTTCTGATAACTAGTAACCTACTATAAAGAAATCTATGGCACTATGGCAACCATATCGAGGACGCATCTTGCTATTTCTTTGTTTTTCAATAAAGGCTAAGCTAGTTTTAATTTTTCTCTATTGGAAGGGGATCAAGCAGTTTTTACGACGTTTATTTTTGGCAAGGTATAATAAAGTAGGCTGCTCTTCAAGGAACAGATATATAAGGATTTTCTAAAGAATCGACTTTTTTATTTTGGTTTTTTCCTGTTCTTTGTACAATTTGGGCGCCGTATCTAGTAGTGTTCGGTTGAGAAACCGAACATCGCTAGTTTTTCTCTAAGCGTTGAACGCTCTCAGGTTAATTTCTGGTGAATAGTGCACAAGTATGCTTTTTCAACGAGTCACTTAGAGTTGTCCTAGCTTCTCTTCTTGGACCGATAGCTCAGTGGATAGAGCATTCGCCTTCTAAGCGAATGGTCGCAGGTTCGAATCCTGCTCGGTCCGATTTTCTAACAACTTGCTTTTCGTCCTATTTGTTTAGATGTTTTTCTGATAAGTTAACCGATCTGAGCACAGCTTTTTGCCTGCGCGTAAATACGCAGGCAAAATAAACATCAGCAATTATTAATCAATAAAGTAAGTAATAGGTGTTGGCTAACGATCTTCAAGGATTTCTAGGCTTACTTTAACGTTATTTCTACTTGCCACAGAAACTAACAATGTGCGGATGGCCTTGATTGTTCGGCCCTCTTTACCTATGACTTTACCAATATCTGTTTTAGCTACCGCTAGTTCATAGATAATCGTATGAGTACCCTGAACTTCCTTAATACGAACTTCTTCGGGGTGATCTACCAAATTTTGAATAATGTAAGTTAAAAAATCTTTCATAGTAATCCTATAACTAAATTCGCGTCAGTCTGTTGAAGAACGGTTAAAAAATCGAACTCAATCTACTTTAATTTTAAAATGTTCCTTTAAATAATAAAACTTTTAAAAGGTTTTTAATAAATAATTAAACCGCGCTATTTTAGTATAAGTTTGTCGTTTTGGAATTCTTTCATTATAATAGAAGTCATATCCGAGGGCAAGGGAGTCGTTAGGGTTACACGTTGCTGATTTAAGGGATGTACAAAGTCTAAGCTATAGGCATGCAATTGTTGTTTGTCAAGACCATAGCTAGCATTAACTGCAGCAAATCCGTATACAGGATCTCCAAGAATAGGTGTGCCTATATGGCGCATATGTACGCGGAGCTGATGAGTTCGTCCTGTTTCTGGGAGCAGAAGGACAAGACTGAGTTTCCCATTGAAATCTAATACCTTACAGTGAGTGATAGCTTCTTTCCCAGTAGGACAGACAGCCATTTCCTTACGTTTTGTTTGATGCCTAGCCAACCCTGTACGGATCTCCGTCGCAGATGGCCTGCCTATACAAATAGCAATGTAGCTTTTCTTTAACTGTTTTTTTGCAAACAACTCACTATAAAGTGTCTTCGCTTGCCGTGTTTTCGCGGTAATTAATAATCCTGAGGTATCTTTATCTAATCTATGAATAATACCTGGACGCCAAGGTTCTTCTGGAAATTCTTGTTTCAAACGCTCCCCAATTTCGTGAAGCAACGCATGGACAATAGTTCCTTTACTATGACCCGGTGCAGGATGGACGACCATGTCTCTCGGTTTATCGATTACTAGGATCATGTCGTCTTCATAGACTTTATTTAAGGGAATAGGTTCGGGCAACAGTTCCGAAAGTTCTTCCTTTTCTTCTAGATAAACACTTACTCTGTCGCCACTAAATAATAATACAGAAGGCTTCTTTTGTACTTTTTCGTTTACGATGACCCGGCCGGAAGCAATGTGTTGCTGATAAAATGCACGGGAATACTCAGCATGCTGAGAGACAAGATACTTGTCCAAACGGCATGGAGAACCCTCATTGACAACGAAAGTAAGATGTTTATTTGACTGCATTATAAATGAAATAGGTGCGAACGAAGAATTTTAGATAATCATAAGTATTTGTTCTAGGTATTTTATATACCTAAGTAGTTGCAAATAGAGGTAAATAATTTTTTATTTTAAAATTCCAGTTTTTTAAATAGGTAATCTTTCTAGAAGGATGTCATTAATTGTTACAAGCTCATATTTCGTGGTAGGTAATACAAGTAAATTATCCGTCGCGGAACAATGGAAAGTGTGGATTAGTAGACTTTTAGTGTTTAAAACAATTTTTTCCCAGACCTCAAAAGCTAGGGGAAAATCCAGTAACTGTTTTCCTAGGTAGTAAGAAGCTTTTATTTTAAAAAGAGATAGATATAGAGGTTTGTTTACCAAAGATATCCAGCGGTTAGGGGAACTAGTAAAACGCTGGATATCTTGTTGAGATAAAGGAAGAACAAGAAAATATGAAATCATTTAATCTTTGTATGTCGAACGCATTTTTTTAGAGGCTTTTTGTGCTCGATCCATATCTTTATGCATGGAACCAAAGGCAGAAATAAGAATAGATTGTAAGAAATTGTCGTACATTTCCTGACCTTTTTTAGGCCCCATTTTTTCAATAAGAGCAGCATGTAGTTGCTCTAAGGTACGAACGGGACCTTCAAAAGTCATATTTGTAGGTGTATTATTATCAAGGCTTGTTCCTTTGATTGTTGACGTTGCCTGTATTTCCTTAGATTTATTGTCGATATAACCTAGTTCCATAATACTCCTCTTATCATCCTAGTTCGTATTTTATAGGGCTAGAGAGTTATTTTGCTACTAGGATAAGGCAAGTTACTATCTAAAGGATTAAGGGCCAATTTTTACTTTTTAAGAAGAGTTTTCTCTTGTTGAGTAAAGGACGTAATCGCCGTCTTCCTTTTGCCTAGATCTCCATAGTCAGCTAATAGACTCTTTAAATATTTTATCGTAAATTTTTTCATATTATTTAGATCTTTTTTCACATTAGCTTGTTTTTTTTCTAGGCCAGCTAATTCTTTAATATATGCTTGTTCATTGAAGCAAAGGATTTTTTTAATCGCTAAGGAAGCTAATTGTGACGTTGCTTCTTTAGAAGGAGGATGAGCAAGATCTTCGATAAATGGCGCTAAAGTATCAAGCACTGCTTGATGTAAATCGTCTTGATTTATCCTACTGTTTAACTTAGCTAACGATTCTCGAACAGCGTCATATAAACGGTGTTTGATAAAAATATATTCGAGAGTCTTGTGATAATGTTCAGAATAAAGTTCCTCATACAAGATTTGCAATTCTCTTTCAAGGTATCCTTGAAGAACTTGGGTATGTAGTTTAAGGATATCCGATACCGTAGTCTCTACAGGCTTATTGTTATGAATAGCTGTAGGTTTTGAGAATAATTCAACTTGACATTCAGTATGTTTATACAGCGAATCTAGGATATCTTTAGCGTAAATTCCTTTTGGAAGTTTTATTTCAATATTAGGCTGATCTGTGGAGAAATCTTGAATGGAATCAATCTTGATAGTTCCGCGTTTGGCAGCGTTCTCTATGGAACGTATAAGAGTTTCTGTAGTTGTAGATGGACAAATTTCTTTGATTACTAAGGTTTTTTGATCGACGATATCTATAGCTGCACGAATAGTAATAGAACCTAAGCCATCTTCGTATTTTCCCGGATCCATAATACCTCCTGAATGAAAATCAGGGAAAATTTGGAAAGGCCGATCATTTAGAATAGCAATTTGTGCTTCTATAACTTCTGAGAGGTTATGAGGAAAAATTTTTGTCGTCATACCTACAGCAATCCCATCAACACCATGGAGTAATAGTAAGGGAAGTTTAGCAGGGAGAATATCAGGCTCTTGCTCTCTACCATCATAGGAATCATGAAATGTTATTAAATCGGTGTTGAACAAGATCTCTTTAGCTAGAGGGCTGAGTCTAGCTTCAATATAACGAGCCGCTGCGTGTGGATCACCAGTGAGTGGGTTCCCAAAGTTTCCCTGAGTCTCAATAAGCAGCCCTTTATTTGCTAAAACGACGAGGGCTTCGACAATAGGAGCATCTCCATGAGGATGTAATGCCATAGTCCTTCCCGCAATATTGGCGACTTTGTGCATTTTTCCATCGTCCATGCGAAAAAGAGTCCATAATAAACGACGTTGCACAGGTTTTAGACCATCAAGAATATGGGGAATAGCTCTTTCTAAGATCACATAAGATGCGTAGTGCATAAAATGAGTTTTAAAAAGATCAGAAACATCATGCATAAGTTATAAATCTGTAATAAGGTTATCCATTATGAATTGCTTTCGCTCTTTCGTATTTTTCCCCATATAAAATTGTAGTAGGGAGGTAAGAGATTCTGGGGAGCTAATGTTTACGGGAGTAAGGCGTATATCAGGACCTATGAAAGTTTTAAATTCCTTGGGAGAAATTTCTCCAAGACCTTTGAACCTAGTAATTTCTACTGCAGACTCTTTTTTACTTAACTTTCGTATTGCTTGAGCTTTTTCTTTTTCAGAGTAGCAGTATAGTGTTTTATCTTTATACCGTACTTTGAATAGAGGCGTTTCTAAGATAAATAGATGCCCGTTCTCTACAAGAGGAAGAAATGTTTGTAAAAAGAAAGTAATAAGTAAATTACGAATATGCATCCCATCTACATCCGCATCTGTAGCGAGAATGATTTTGTTATAACGTAAGTCTTGCGTTCCTGTTTTTGTAATGCCAAGCGCAGTAGCTAAATAAAATAACTCGTCATTTTTATACATTTTTTCTTCTTGAATGGAAAACACATTCATAGGCTTCCCTCTCAAAGAAAATACAGCTTGAGTCAAAGGATTTCTGGAAGCAAGAATAGAAGCCGATGCTGATTCTCCTTCTGTAACAAAAATAGAAGAAGCTTCACCATATAATGAGTGATCAGTGTAATGAAATTTACAATCACGTAATTTAGGAATCTTGTAGTGTAGTTTTTTTTGCTTATCCTTGAGATCTTGCTTGATAAATTGAACATTTTTCCGTGTTTTTTCATTTAATTTGATCTTATCGAGTAGGATTTGTGCGCTTGCTTTATTTTTTTTAAGAGCTTGAACAATCGCAGCCTTAACTTCTTTGACAATTCCTGTACGTATTTGGGTATTTCCTAATTTATTCTTGGTTTGTGATTCAAATACTGGCGAAGCAATTTTGATAGCAATACATCCTACTAAACCGTCTCGGATGTCGCTAGTAATAAATGTTTTCCCAAAGAAATCATTAATACCTTTAACAATACCTTCTTTAAAAGCTGTTAAATGGGTACCGCCATCAATAGTTTCTTGGCCATTGACGAATGAAAAATATTGTTCATTATGTGATTCAATATGAGTAAATAAAAATGACAGTTCAGGACTTTCAAAGACTATAGGAGAATAGAGAGTCGGTTCAGAAACCTCTTCTTCGAAAAGATCTTGAAGCCCCTTTTCAGAAAGAAAAGTCTCATTATTGAAGACAATTTTTAATCCAGGATGAAGATAGGTATATTGGCGGATCTTCTTCTTTAAAAACTCATGATTAAAGGCAAAGTTTTCAAAAATAGAAGGATCTGGAGAGAAGGTGATTTCTGTACCATCACTATCTTTGGTAGACCCTTGTTGATTTTTTTGTAATTCACCTTTATTGAAATTTGCCTTGTGGTATTTTTTTCGTCGTACCGTACGCACGACAAATGTTGCAGATAAAGCGTTTACGGCTTTTAATCCAACCCCATTAAGTCCTACAGAAAAATGGAAAACATCCTGAGTGTACTTGGCTCCCGTATTAATTTTAGAAACACATTCGATTAACTTACCTAAAGGAATTCCTCGTCCTTGATCTCTCACTGTAATGGTATGCGCGTTTGCAGTGATGACTATATCTTTTCCGTATCCCATGATGAACTCATCAATCGAGTTATCAACGACTTCCTTAAACAAGGTGTATATTCCGTCTTCGGGCTGAGAGCCATCACCCAACCTACCGATATACATTCCTGCTCGTAAGCGGATATGTTCGAGAGAGGCTAGAGATATAATACTAGCTTCAGAGTATGTTGCCATAATGCGTTCTTTCAGTGAGTTTTGGAGAAATATTTATTTCTAAGACGATGTTTTTTCGTGGGTTTTCTTTTGGCAGAACCCCAGACCAGCCATACTGAGGATAGGAGTATTTCTCAATACTAGCTCTCGATGCGAGAAAGATAAGAATACTCTAAGTAGTTCTCCCACAACTTTTCTCGATGCTACGATATTTTTTTTTCTCTAGCAAGGCAAATAGACAATGGATAAATAAAGCAAATGATTTGCCGTTGGTTTAATTAGAATTGAAAGATAGCAGACATCCTTTCTGGAACAAGTTGCTAGACTTATTATGCCATAGTTTTTCGTATTCCATAAAATTAAAAACTAAAAAATGTCCAAAATATTTGATGTCACAACTTTTATAAGTTAAATGTAAAAACGGTTGTATTAGAAAATGCCATGTCGTAGATCTTTATGCGTTCAGCTAGGGTAGATCTATGACTGTTAAATTTAGTAAAAGCTGTGAGATAGCATTCATGATGAAAATATCTTAAAGTTTTTTTGGATTGCGAAAACAGCTTTTGTTACTCTATTTATTTAGTTTTCATCACGATGTGTTTCTCTACTTGTTCGGAGAAATTTTTGGAAATGACCTTCTAAAAAGACAAGAACATCTTACATTAGAAGTTAGTGATTATGTCTTGAGTAGATTTTCGATTTAAAATATCCCTTTGGGGTGCATGCTTGTAAATGTTTAGCCGTTTATATGTTGAGATCGGACCAATTCTCTGTTTTCAACTTGTAGAGGCTATCGCAGATATTTCCTGTTTGTCGTGATTGGGAAGTTCAATAGAAAAACAACTTGCTTATGATTCTTGGTGTTGTCGGAGTTAGTTATCGTGAGGCTGCTTTACAAGAGAGAGAAGCAGTAATTAATTTGCTCGAGGATTTTGAAAATCAACCTGATCTTGTGCAAAGATTTTTTGGAGATAATGGATCCTTTGTTCTTTTGTTAACGTGTCATAGAGCAGAGATTTATTACTTTGCCGATAGTTTTATAAACCCGCAAACCGAATTAATTTCTAGAATAGCTTCTTTAGGCACATGCCCTTATGCTTACCAAGAACTTGATTGTTTTGCTCATTTGTTTGCTGTTACTAGCGGCGTGGATAGTTTGATCTTTGGGGAAACAGAGATCCAAGGTCAGGTCAAGCGTGCCTATATGCGTAGCCAAGCTATGCGAAATTTACCTTTTTCTTTACATTTCTTATTTCAAAAAGCTCTGAAAGTTGGTAAAGATTTTCGTTCCCAAACAACTTGGTGTTATTCTTCCGTAACTATGGAAGCGGTTGTTCAGGAAATGCTTGTTGATTATAAGAAGTCTACGCACGATAAATTGTTATTTATAGGTTATTCCGACATCAATCGTAAGATAGCTGCAGGATTGAAAAGCCATGGCTATAAAAACATTACGTTTTGTTCCCGCTGTGAAATTCATACACCGTATCATACTATAAAACGCCATCAGTTATCATTTAGAGATCCATACGATGTAATCTTTTTTGGATCTGCTGAAGTTGCTGAAGATTTCGTGGATTTATCACTTCGTAGTCTTGCCAGCATACCAAATAGGTTGGTTTTTGATTTCAATGTCCCAAGAACATTCACATTTACAGAAAGTTCGAATGGCTTGATTTGTTTAGACATGGATTTCATTAGTGAGCGTGTACAAAAAAAACTCCAGTGTAGTAGGCTATCTGGGAATAAGGAAAGTCCGTTTCTTACTCTTGCCGCGAAAAAACAATGGGAAGTTTATGAGAAAAAATGCTCACACATGTACTTAGAGCAAGTTGCAGCTTCTCAACCTAAGCTTCTGATTCTTTAGCTTCTAATTCATCTCTTGACATATACAGCTATCGAAAATACTCTAGGCTTTCATCGTCGATTTCGATGAATTTTGGATGCAGGTGCGGTCTATTGTTAGTGGGTTGCGGCTGTTGGCAAGTACAATTAAAAATCAGTCTGATTTTTCTTAGGTCTTTTGTTCTTTATAGTGAAAAGGATGAACAAGAAAAGGAACACCGTATTTCTTGCCGAAGCAAGAAATCGTTTTTATTTTTAAAGTTCGTATTGGCATAACTCGATTTAAAGGATAGAAAAGCTAACTTTACGAGAGGTCGTTTAGGTTCTCAATCGAGAGCGGGCAGCCACCCTCTCACAGGAAGAACATGCATGTTGGAAAAATTGATCAAAAATTTTGCCACGTATATGGGTATAACGTCAACTCTCGAGTTTGATGCTGACGGAGCCTATGTTTTGCCGATTAGTGACCTTGTAAAGATACGCGTTCAACAAAACGCGGATAATGAAATCATATTGGGAGCTTTTTTGGGAGAACTTCCTCCTTCGACCGATACGGCAAAAGTATACTTACAAATGATGGTAGCAAACTTGTTTGGAAGAGAAACAGGAGGTAGTGCCTTGGGATTAAATTCTGAAGGCCATGTTGTTATGATGCGAAGGATTCCTTGTGATATTTCCCAAGAGGATTTTGCCCGTTGTATTGAGAGTTTTGTAAATTTCTCTGAAACCTGGCTAGAAGATTTGGGATTGGATCAATCAAAACAAAGGCAATAGACTGCAGGGGTAGAATAGAAGATGGGAGCACGTTTAGTTATTGATAAAGGCCCGTTGTCTGGTGTTGTTCTTGCCCTAGAAGAAGGAACAAGTTGGTCTATAGGGAATGACCAGAATAGTTGTGATATTCCATTAGAAGATGCAAAGATTAGTAGCGCTCAAGTAGTTATCACTAAGCAGGGTGATGAATACTTTATAACAAATTTACATGATGCAAATCCTGTATTAGTAAATGGAACAACCATCAAGGAAACAACATCATTACATCCAGGAGATGTAATAGTTTTTGGAAGCAATCAATATTCTTTCTTGCTTGATGAATTTGATCCTAAAGATACTGTTTATGACTTTGCTTTTTCTGATGAAGGTGTATCAGGTGTACCAGAGTCGTCATCACAATCACCGTCTCAAGAAAAAAAGAAAACGAGTAGTTCCAAGCGATCTAGGGAAAAGGAGTCTGCTTCAAATGAAGGGAGTAAGGCATCTCTAACCGATAAAGATAAAAAGCTTGCAGAGGCATTTTTATCTTCAGCTGATAAAGACTCCAGCGATATACCAATCGCTAAGGATATACCTGATAATGGGACAGCAAAAAAATCTACTAGCTCCTCTGTGAGTGCAGAAATCAAAGAGAATCAGCAAGCTACTATGGAAGAAAACGGAGTTCCTTCTAATCAAAATCAACAGCCATCGCCGGACTCGGTTCCTCAAGACATCGATAAACCTGATCAAGCTGCGGCTAATAAAGATTCTCAAAAACAATCTGAAAACCCTTCTAATTCTAAGCCAGAAGATGAGACGAAAGAAGGGGCATCTTCTGATGAGCAGGTAAAACAGGCCTCCGAAGAAGGGACGCAGAAGCAAGCAACTTTAGACCCTTTGGTTCCACAGGATCAGCCGAATACAGACAAATCAGATGACAAGCAGTCCGAGCAATCAACGCAAGATCAGGGACAATCTCAGCAAACAGCAGAACAAACCACTTCTACTGAATCAGGAGATTCAGAAGAGGCTTCTCAGAAAAATACTTCCGAGCAGGAAGATTCTGCTCAAGATGAAACATCTAAGGGGGATAAGACCTCAGAAACAGACCTATCTGACGAGCATACTGCTGATGCACAAGAAGAAAAGTCAGGAGTCCTTACCCCATTCAATGTTCAAGATTTGTTCCGATTTGATCAAGGCATTTTCCCAGCAGAGATTGACGAAATTGCGCAAAAGAATGTTTCAGTAGACCTTTCTCAACCATCTAGGTTTTTACTGAAGGTATTAGCTGGAGCTAATATAGGTGCAGAGTTTCACTTAGATACAGGTAGAAGCTACATAATTGGTAGTGATGCTAATGCTGTAGATATTGTCTTTAATGATCTTAGTGTTTCTCAACAACATGCAAAGATTACCGTAGGGAATGATGGTAGTGTAACCCTAGAAGATCTTGGAAGTAAAAACGGAATTATTGTCGAAGGTAGGAAGATCGAAGGGAGCACATCACTCAAATCAAACCAAGTTGTTGCTCTGGGAACAACGTTATTCTTGC
Organism: Chlamydia ibidis 10-1398/6; assembly: GCF_000454725.1. Lineage (NCBI taxonomy): Bacteria > Pseudomonadati > Chlamydiota > Chlamydiia > Chlamydiales > Chlamydiaceae > Chlamydia > Chlamydia ibidis. The sequence continues at coordinate 106,068 of NZ_APJW01000001.1, forward strand.
TTATAGATCATTTAGCTCCTGCAGAGACAATTGTAGCCTCTTTCCCTGCTGAGGATTATGGTTTATTTGGCCGTCCTCAAAGTCCGGAGGAAATTGCCCAAAAAGCAGCTGAAGATGAAGAAGAGAAAAAACGGCGAGCCACTTTGCCTACAGGAGCGTTCATCTTCACCTTGTTTGTTGGTGGATTGGCATTGCTATTTGGTATAGGTACTGCATCATTATTCCATACCAAAGAAGTCGTTCCAATAGAAAACTTTAATTTCCAAGAAGATATTGAACGTGTCGTGAATGCATTTCCTACTGTTCGTTATACATTTAACAAGACTAACGGCCAGCTTTTTCTCATAGGGCATGTAAAAAATAGTATAGATAAAAGTGAGCTGCTCTATAAAGTGGATGCCCTTTCGTTTATCAAATCTGTCGATGATAATGTTATAGATGACGAAGCCGTATGGCAAGAAATGAATATCCTATTGTCGAAACGTCCAGAGTTTAAAGGTATTAGTATGCATTCCCCAGAACCCGGACAGTTTGTTATTACAGGATATTTGAAAACAGAAGACCAAGCAGCTTGTCTGTCTGACTATTTAAACTTACACTTCAACTATCTCTCATTATTAGAGAATAAAGTTGTTGTAGAATCTCAAATGCTTAAGGCAATAGCCGGGCAATTATTACAAAATGGCTTCGCCAATATTCACGTAGCTTTTGTAAACGGTGAGGTAATTCTCACAGGTTACGTTAATAATGATGCAGCAGAGAAATTTCGCACTGTAGTGCAGGAGTTATCATTGATTCCTGGCGTTCGATTAGTTAAAAACTTTGTCGTTTTGTTGCCTGCAGAAGAAGGAATCATAGATTTAAATTTACGCTATCCTAACCGTTATCGTGTAACAGGTTATTCGAAATATGGTGACGTTAGCATTAATGTCGTGGTCAATGGACGAATTTTAACCCGAGGGGATGTTATCGACGGCATGACTGTAACAAGCATCCAACCGCACTGTATCTTTTTAGAGAAGGAAGGGTTGAAATATAAAATAGAGTACAATAAATAGCTGATTTCGAGGCTTATTAATTCTTTTGTATTTGGGAAGAAATTCTATGTTCAATATGAAAAAAACTACAGCGAAAGAGGAGAAAAGCTCTCGTCCGCTGTTTGATTTAGAAAAAGATATGCAAGATTTGAGCCAAGCTCAAAAGATCACGGCTGATGTGCAAGATAAAGTGCACAAGTTAAATGTGTCTCTTCGTGAAGGTTCTGATAAAGAATCTTTTGAGAAGCAACAAGCATTGTTAGCAGGATATATCGCCCTACAGAAAGTTCTCGGGCGGATCAACCGCAAAATGGTGTAATGACTATATAAGGGGATAATCATGAGTAGTGGCGGAAGTTGCTCGGCTTTTAATTTTAATGACATGCTTAATGGCGTATGTAAATACGTCCAAGGCGTTCAGCAATATCTAACAGAGTTAGAAACATCAACGCAAGGTACAGTTGATCTAGGTACAATGTTCAACTTACAATTCCGTATGCAAATTTTATCACAGTACATGGAAGCTGTATCTAACATCTTAACCGCGGTAAATACAGAAATGATTACCATGGCAAGAGCTGTTAAAGGAAGTTAATAAAATAAGAGAAAAACTATGGCGGATTTGGAATTATTTAAAGCAGATTTTGCGTTGTTGTTCGAAGCTGGTATGCTAGCTGTTAAGCAAGGTGATGAAGAAAGCGCGAAAAGACTGTTTCAATCTCTACAGATCTTAAATCCTGATCATTATGGTTGTGAGCTGGGTTTAGCATTAATCGACTTGCATAAGATGGAGCTTTTATCTGCTGAAGAACGCTTGCGTGATTTAGCTCAAAGAGAAGAAGATAATTGGAGTATAAAATCTTTCCTAGCTTTAACTCATATGATGATTGTTCTGCATCAGGGTAGTTCATTCGAAGTGCGTCGTGAAAGTTTAGAAAGTAGTTTAAAGCTTGCAGAGCAGGTTGTGGAAAATTGCGAAATAGAATCTACTCGAGCTCTTGCTCAGTCAGTTCTAGAATGGCATGATACTTTGGTCGCTAAAAGCGGAGGCCCTTTGGGTTAACAGCTTGTAAGCTGAAATAAAATATACGTGGTTATTGTCTTATGATCGATCCTCTGCATCTTTTCCCAAAACTTGACGGTGATAAGGACGTAGCTTCTACGCAAAAGCCATCACCAACGCCATTAGCACGTGAATTAAACAGAGAGGTTTCACAGTTTGCTCTAGGAGATCTACAGACTCCTAAAGAAATGCAAATACAAGACGTTCGGCCTAATCCTATGGCAATGATGCAAGATAGGAACTCTCGGATAATCGATCCTGAATTAGAAGAAGCTTTAGATTCTGAAGAAATTAAAGAACAAATAAATCATTTGAAATCACGCTTGTGGGATGCTCAGACTACACTTGAAAATCAAGATCCAGGCAAGCTGGCGTCTGAGCATATTGAAGCATTTGGAGTCATCATAGATCTAATTAATGGAGATCTTGGAACGATTGCTGAATGCACACAGCAGAATGTAAAGCAGGAAAAAGAAAAAGAGGATGAAGACAAGTCGGTAACTCGTAAAGTTATAGATTGGGTTTCCTCCGGTGAGGAAATTTTGAATCGCGCTTTGCTCTATTTCTCAGATAGAAATGGAGAGCGTGAAAATCTAGCTGATTTCTTAAAAGTCCAGTATGCAGTGCAGAGAGCTACTCAACGTGCAGAACTTTTCTCTAGTATTGTGGGAACTACTGTCAGTAGCATCAAAACTATCATGACAACACAGTTAGGTTAATATGGACGAATTAGCTACAGATTTCGATGCTCTCATGTCGCAATTGAGCGATGTTCATCTCACTACAGTGGTAGGTCGTATCACAGAAGTAGTGGGGATGTTAATCAAGGCTGTTGTTCCTAATGTTCGTGTCGGAGAGGTCTGTTTAGTTAAACGCATGGGCATGGAACCTTTGGTTACGGAGGTCGTAGGTTTCACGCAGCATTTCGCATATTTATCCCCCTTGGGAGAGTTAACGGGTGTAAGCCCGTCTTCGGAAGTCATTCCTACAGGTATGCCATTATTTATTCGTGCAGGTCAAGGGTTGCTAGGCCGTGTACTCAATGGTCTTGGCGAACCTATTGATGTATCCACAAAAGGGCCATTAAGTAATGTCGGTGAAAAGTATCCTGTTTTTCGCGCTCCTCCAGACCCTCTGCGTCGTAGTAAGTTGCGTACAATCCTTTCCACAGGAGTGCGCTGTATAGATGGTATGTTAACAGTAGCTCGAGGACAAAGAATAGGAATTTTTGCTGGAGCTGGGGTCGGTAAGTCTTCCTTATTAGGAATGATTGCCAGAAATGCTGAAGAAGCTGATGTTAACGTAATCACCCTGATTGGTGAGCGAGGACGAGAGGTTCGAGAATTCATTGAAGGAGACCTAGGCGAAGAGGGGATGAAGCGGTCTGTTATCGTCGTTTCTACTTCTGATCAATCTTCCCAATTAAGGTTAAATGCAGCATATGTCGGAACAGCAATTGCTGAATATTTCCGGGATCAAGGTAAAACCGTAGTTTTGATGATGGATTCTGTTACGCGTTTTGCTAGAGCTTTGCGTGAGGTCGGTTTAGCAGCAGGAGAGCCTCCTGCTCGGGCTGGATATACCCCATCCGTATTCTCTACATTGCCTAAATTACTAGAACGCTCAGGGGCATCTGATAAAGGTACAATTACTGCATTTTATACGGTCTTAGTTGCTGGAGATGACATGAACGAACCTGTCGCTGACGAAGTTAAATCGATTCTCGATGGGCACATTGTTTTATCTAATGCATTGGCTCAAGCTTACCATTATCCTGCTATTGATGTGTTAGCATCGATTAGCCGATTGTTAACAGCAATTGTTCCTGAGGAACAACGACGAATCATAGGAAAGGCTCGAGAGGTTCTTGCAAAGTATAAGGCTAATGAAATGCTGATACGTATTGGAGAATATCGCCGTGGTTCTGATCGTGAAGTGGATTTCGCTATAGACCATATTGATAAGCTCAATAGGTTCTTGAAACAAGATATTCATGAAAAAACGAATTATGAGGAAGCTGCTCAGCAGCTGCGGGCTATTTTCCGATAATATAGAAGGGTGATAAAACGTGCCCAAATATCCATTAGAACCTGTTTTAGCAATTAAAAAGGATCGTGTTGATAGAGCAGAAAAAGTTGTTAAGGAAAAACGACGTTTATTAGAGATAGAACAGGAAAAATTGCGAGAACGGGAAGCTGATCGTGATAAAGTAAAGAATCACTATATGCAAAAGATTCAGCAGCTTCGTGAGTTACTAGATGAAGGAACTACCAGCGACCCCGTTTTGCAAATGAAATCTTATATTAAGGTGGTCGCTGTACAACTTTCTGAAGAAGAAGAGAAAGTTAGTAAGCAAAAGGAAAGCGTATTAGCAGCAGCTAAAGAATTAGAGGCAGCCGAGGCGAGTTTAGCCAAGCGAAGAAAGGAAGAAGAAAAGACGCGTTTACATAAAGAAGAGTGGATGAAAGAAGCTCTAAAAGAAGAAGCGCGGGCATTTGAAAATGAACAAGACGAAATGGGGCAGCTGCTCCATCAGTTACGTAAGCAAAAACAACGTGAATCGGGGGAGAGCTAGTCTATGGAATTAAATAAAACATCAGAGTCTTTATACAATTGTAAAGCAGGAACACATTCTCAACAATCTATAGGACCTGATCCTGTAGATAATCGGGATGTTAAAGTCTTCTCATTAGAAGGAAAACAACAATCACGTGCTGAACGTAATGATAAATTAGCAGCAAAAGGTAATCGTCAAGATGCACGTTCTTCTTCTGACGATAAACGGTTAGAAGAAGGGCCTGCGTCGGTAGTCGCTAAAGAAGAAGAAGAACAAGAGCAAGAAAATGGGTTCATGATCTGTGAAAATGCAGCTGCAGGCATGTCTTTAGTAGATATTGCTACGTCTATGGCTACAGAAGTTGCTCTTGAAACAGCACAAGTTGCAGTTGCTAGCGTAGATCTTAGCTGGGTTGCTGATATTGTGGCTTCTACAGTTGACGCTATGATGGTCACAGATATTGGTGGTCAGCAGTTGGTGGAAATTGTATTAGATTCAGAAGCAGCAGTTCCTGAAGCATTTGCAGGGGCAAATCTTACGCTTGTACAGTCTGGAGATCAGCTGACAGTCAAGTTTTCTAATTTTACAGATAATGTTCAAATGTCAGAAGCTATGCAGTTAGTTGCTAGCAATCCCGTACAGTTAACAAACTTAGTGCAATCATTAAAAGATCGTATGCTAACATTGACCGAATTAACAATTGGGACTAATGCGGTACAGCTGCCTAAGTTAGAAGAGATCCGATCTCCTATGCACGTGTTGGCCGCGTCTATTCGTCAGCAAGATCAGGAAAAAGATCAAGACGGTAGGCAACAACATTCAGATCAAGAGCAAGATCAAAAACAATTTAAAGTAGAAGAAGCTAGTTTATAAAGGATAAATTCTCATGACAGTGACAGAGAAGCCTAACGATAGTTGGCTAAAGCTTCGTAATGATTTTCTTAGCTCTTTGAATACAGAAGAAGAGCAAATTTCTTTGCCAACGTTTCCTATTGATGGGTGTAAACGTATCCTGAAGGATAAATTTCGTCTGGAAGACTGTGAGATTGTCATACGATTCCGCGGGGCTCTCTCTGTTTCTGATATTACAAAAGAACTCAGCAAAAATATTTTATTACAACCATTAGTTGCTCAACCTTTAGAGTCGGGAGAGTTCTTTTTCTTAACATCGGAAGAAGACCTTCAAAGTTTGATGGTAGCTGTGTTTGGGGATTCTAGTTTGGCATCCTACTTTTATCAGAAAGATAAACTTTTAGGATTTCATTATTATTTCACCGCTGAACTTTGCAAAATTTTCCAAGATCTTTCTTGGATTCCTTCGTTGACTATGAAGGTCTCCGAAGATGCGAAGTTTTCAGTGCGCAGCTTACAGGGTTCTTATTACACTGTCGGAGTCTCCTGTAGATTGGATGGGAAAAACATCTATTTCAATTTATTATTTCCCGAAACCACTCAGCAAAGTTGTAAAAAATTTCTAGCCAGTTTGAATCAGGATTTTGATATCCATCAAGTAGATCCTATGCTGCCTATAGCTATGTCTGTAGATGTAGGATATTGTGAGCTTACTGAAGAAGAATGGCAGCAGGTAATTCCTGGCAGTTTTATATTGTTAGATACCTGTTTGTATGACCCTGATACAGGAGAAAGTGGGGCATTGTTGACGATTAATAATCGACAATTTTTCGGAGGGAGATTTACAGATACGAAATCTGGTGAGTTTAAAATTACTAGTTATCCAAATCTTCAACATGAAGATGCTCCAGAAGAACATGAAGAGCATGAGCCTGCTATTCCTTTACCTAGCCGTGTTAAATTAGTAGCAGAAGTAGCTCGATATTCTCTGACTGTGGAAAATTTCCTAAGTCTAGGAATCGGAAGTGTATTGCATTTTGATGGCACTCATCCTGTTTTGGGTGTAGATTTGATTCTAAATGGTGCTAAAGTTGGCAGAGGCGAAATAGTGTCTTTGGGTAACGTTTTAGGCATTAGAGTCTTGGAAGCATAGAAACTACTTTTATGGATTGTCATGCCGAATCTACCCTAGCCGATCGTATCATTGGTGGCTGTCATATTCAAAGAATTTTGAGCAGCAAAACTGGGACCACGGTATATCAAGCCCGTCACATAGAAACCTCACGTCTTACAGCTATCAAGGTTCTTACTGCTCCTTTTGTTTTTGATACTCGTCGTATTCAAACTTTTTTAAAAGAAGCGGAAATTATTCGTAATCTTTCACATGATCATATTGTACAACTATACAACTATGGTAAGTGGGAGTGTGGTCTATATATTTCTATGGAGTATGTTAACGGAATATCTCTTAGAGAATATATCCTATCACAGACTATTCCATTACCTAAAGCAAGTCAGATTATCTTAGATATAGCGGAAGCTATAGCATATCTCCATAGTCAAGGAATTATCCATAGGGATATTAAACCAGAAAATATCCTAATCACTCCTGAAGGACATATTAAATTGATCGATTTTGGCTTGTCAGTGTGGAAAGATCAGGAATGCTATTCAGGTTATTTAGGCACGCCCTATTATATGAGCCCAGAACAAAGATATGGAGAAGCGGGGTCAAAATCTTCCGATATCTATTCTCTAGGTATTTTAGCATATGAGTTAGTCTTAGGCAATTTGGCGTTAGGGAAAATTCATCTGTCGCTTATCCCTGAAAAGATTAGTAGAATTCTTTCCAAAGCATTACAACCTTCTCCTAAAGAACGGTATAGTTCTATCATGGATTTCATTCATGATTTGCGTAGGTATATTCGTTCAGAGGAACTACAAAACGACTATAGATGTAAAGATAGTACTACAGAGTTTCATGAACTCTTATATCAGCAGAGATCTTGGCTATCTCCTACTAGTGTGAGGTTGCCTGACTTTCTTTCTATAAGCATCCAAGAAAAAGGATTTCCTACATATCCTTATGTGTATTACCAAAGTTTTTTAGAAGAGGATGTTTTCTCTTTTTGGTTTTGTTATGGTTGTATAGGTCATCCTACTTTAGCTCTCACTGTGATGAAAACACTTGTAAATCAGTTGTCTTCGCATAATAGTGCTGGCGATATCTTACACAAAATAAATCAAGAATTTCTACATCTACATGTGCCTACTGATGATTTCGGTCTCGCGGCAAATTGCCTAATTATTTCTAAAGAAAAACAAGAAGTTTCTTGGTTAGCTTGTGGGAAAACTAATTTATGGTTAAAAAAGCAAGGAAAGGTTCGAAAGAGTTTTGAGAGCTCTTCCCTAGGGTTAGGGAAAATTAGCTCTTTACAAATTCGGGAAACCAAGGTTGCATGGGAAATAGGTGATGAAGCAGTATTACATACCTTAAAGGCAGACAACCCTATGCTACCCTTGTACTGTCCATCATTCACAGAGTTGAAAGATAGAGGACAAACAGCTATATTCTGCCCAATAGAAAGCGTACAGTATGGGACACAGGACATTTATAACGGAAATCTTTGTCCCTCAACACTTATCAGCTTAAAAAGAATCCGGTGAACATAGTGACGTCGAACATTGGAAGCAAGATCGTACAGATCGTAAGTAAGAAAAAAAATAAGATAGGCGCGTTACTAGCTTTATTTTTCCTTGATCTGGTTTTACTTGGTGTAAACTCGCAAAAATCCTCGCCAAATCAGTTAAGATCTGCACCACACAACGTCGCAAATGAGAACAGCTCTCAAGTTGCCGCTTGTCCTAAGAATGTTGGTGCTAGAGTGGCAACAAGGCCCACTAATCGGCCTGCAGCAAAACCTGTTTCTCCTAGTAGTCAGGTTCATCATTTTAAAAAATCATCACAAAATTTTGGACCGACACCTCCGAAAGAATCACCTTTTGCTAGGACAGGGTCTCGTACGGGAGCATCTCATACCCCATACTCTTCTCAGAGAAAAACAGAGCGGCCTTTGCCTAATCGTGAGCAAATAGAGGCCCAATCAGCAGCAGATAAAGAAAAAATTGGAGGAGCGCAAATTTGGGAGCAGAAACAGGCCTATGCTCGGCGTGCTGCTAACGGTGTAAATCTCAGTGTAAGAAAACAAGCTGAGGAATCACAAAATACCCTGCAGAATGAGAAGAGCGATTCTCCTAGAGATACAAATGAAACTCCGCCTACGGATCATCAGCCTGCTTCTGGAAAGCCAGTATTCCATGATAGCAATAAAGATACAGGTGATGATGACAAGGCAATACATCTGCTAAAAAAGAATATTACCTGTGAAGATCTTAAAGATAATGGTTATACCGTTAATTTTGAGGATATTTCCATTCTTGAATTACTACAATTTGTTAGTAAAATTTCAGGAACAAACTTTGTCTTTGATAGCAATGATTTGCAGTTTAACGTAACGATTGTTTCTCATGACCCCACATCAGTAGATGATTTGTCTACGATTTTACTCCAAGTTTTGAAAATGCATGACTTGAAGGTTGTAGAGCAGGGAAATAACGTTTTGATTTATCGTAACCCACATATATCAAAATTATCTACAGTGGTTACAGATGGCTCTGCAAAAGAAAATTGCGAAGCTGTCGTTGTTACTCGGGTATTCCGTCTCTACAGTGTTAGTCCTTCAGCTGCTGTGAATATTATCCAGCCGTTATTATCTCATGATGCAATTGTTAGTGCTTCCGAAGCTACACGTCATGTTATAGTGTCGGATATCGCTGGTAATGTCGATAAAGTAGGGGAGTTATTGGGTGCATTAGATGGGCCAGGAACTTCTGTAGATATGTCGGAGTATGACGTACAGTATGCTAATCCTGCGTCTTTAGTGAGCTATTGCCAAGATGTTTTGGGTGCCATGGCTGAAGATGAAGCTTTCCAGATTTTCATGCAGCCAGGTACCAATAAGATATTTGTGATATCGTCCCCACGTTTAACAGCAAAAGCCATCCAATTACTCCGATCTTTGGACGTTCCTGAAATGGCTCATACTTTAGATGATGTTGCTGGCCCAGCAGCAGCTCTAGGATCATCAGGTCCAACCAATCCTAAAAGTTTACGTTTCTTCATGTATAAGTTGAAATACCAAAATGGTGCTGCGATTGCGCAAGCAATTCAGGATATTGGTTACAATTTGTACGTGACCACAGCGATGGACGAAGATTTTATTAACACGTTGAATAGTATTCAATGGTTAGACGTGAACAACTCTATCGTTGTTGTCGGAAATCAAAATAACGTAGATAAAGTTGTTAGCCTTCTCAATGGTCTAGATTTACCTCCTAAGCAGGTTTATATTGAGGTCTTAATCTTAGAAACAAGTCTAGAAAAATCTTGGGATTTCGGTGTACAGTGGGTAGCTCTCGGGGATGAGCAAGGTAAAGTTGCTTACGCATCCGGATTATTAAATAACACGGGACTTTCTACTCCAGCGAAAAGTGTAACCCCTCCAGTTACTCCTTCTCCAGGCCAGATTCCTCTGCCAACACCCGGACAACTCACGGGCATTGGCGATATGATGTATGCTTCATCAGCTTTTGGTCTAGGAATTATCGGCAACGTCTTGAGCCATAAGGGTAAGTCGTTCCTAACGTTAGGAGGATTATTAAGTGCTTTAGACCAAGATGGTGACACGGTTATTGTTCTTAATCCAAGAATTATGGCTCAGGATACCCAACAGGCATCGTTCTTCGTAGGACAAACCATTCCATTTCAGACAACCAATACTATTATTCAAGAGACAGGAACTGTCACTCAGAATATCGAATATGAGGATATTGGTGTTAACCTTGTCGTAGCTTCTACTGTAGCTCCTAATAATGTCGTTACTCTACAAATAGAGCAGACAATTTCAGAGTTGCATTCTGCACATGGTACGCTCACGCCAGTAACAGATAAGACATATGCAGCTACTCGTTTACAAGTTCCTGATGGATGTTTCTTAGTTATGAGTGGACATATCCGCGATAAGACAACAAAAATAGTTTCTGGTGTCCCATTGCTTTGCTCAATTCCTCTCATTAAAGGGTTATTCAGCAGAACAATAGATCAGCGGCAAAAGCGTAATATTATGATGTTTATCAAGCCTAAGGTTATTTGCAGCTTTGAAGATGGTACTACGTTAACTAATAAAGAGGGCTACAGATATAATTGGGAGGCTGATCAAGGGTCTATGCAAATTGCCCCACGTCATGCTCCTGAGTGTCAACGCGCTCCTGTCCTCCAGGAAGAAAGTGGACTTAAAATGCTAGAAATAGAACGTCAATAATGCTATATAGGGAATACAAGATGGTATTCTACGCCATGGAATAGCTTCTAACTCTGTTGTATTCAGGGGGGAAAGCCAAGGGAACGAAGTCGGCCGTATGATTTTTGTTTTCTTGGCTTTTTTATTTTCTCGTTTTATACTGATGTCCTTCTGCCTAAATAGCTCAGTTGGTAGAGCAACGCATTCGTAACGCGTAGGTCGTCGGTTCGATCCCGGCTTTGGGCAAATAGTCTTTTTCTAATCGTTCCTCTTCTCTAGATAGCAAAAATAATTTTTGATTGGATGTGCTTATAACTTGTTTTTAATAATTTCCAAAAATATAATGCGCTCGCTAACGACTTATTTTGGGCTCCAAAGGCATCTTAGTGATTCATATGAATCACCGAATTGCGTCTGGCCTACGGGTCCTGCAATAAGGTTTGTTGCAAAGCGCATTATTCTTCTTTCTAAAAGCAGAATAAGCGATGGCTTCTAGTTTAGACACCGGTAGGGGGAGCAAGGTGTCTTCCCTCCTTGGCGATCCTTTGGTGTCGCTTAGGAGGGTTAAAAGCCACGAGTAGTTAGCTCATTCGCAAGTTCTTTTAGTGCTGCGGCTCGCAGTTGCAGAATCGTTTCCTTTTCTAGGTTTTTTTCTTCAGGTTGCTTTGTAAATGCCAAGTGTCCGCGTCTAACTTGCCAGAACGGCGGGACCCATATGGTATTCTCTGAGTTTCCCTGAATCCATCCTAACTCTAATCCTAGCTGCACCCAGCTAAGAGCATCTAGAGTTTCTTTTAGTTCTAAGCAATAAGAATGTGTCAATAAGCCCAACGCGCGTAGAACATGATTCTTTAGCTCACAGGTGTGTTCATTGGCGTATTTCTTTTTTGCTGAGGTTTCAGCAACACTTAATTTGGATGATCCAATTCTTAATGAGGATAAAATTTGTTCTTCCGTCACTCCTAATGAGTACTTATTGGATAGCACGACTATATTTCCTGCGTATCCAGAGATTGACGGTAAGATACCCGACACACTAATTTCAGAATCATCATTTATAACATCAGAAATTTCCTGAGAATGAAGTAAAGCAGGAGCATGAAGAAAAGTTTTACATCTTAATCCCGTGCCTGCATTACGAGGATTTGTCGTTAGGAAACCAAAATCTGAGGAAAATGCAAAAGATAATTTTTCATGTAAGTAACTATCTAAACGAACTAATTTTTCTAAAATTTTCTCAGGATCAGAATAGAAGTCTATGGCATGTAACAATAGATGGTCATAGAAGTTAATACCTACCAGAATATCGCCAGAGCGACTAACAATAAATGCTTCGCCTTCAGGATTACCAGCAAGGTCGTAGGGAAATAAAAAATGCTCAGCAATAAATTCACGTTGCCAGAGGGGTAGGTCTTTAAGAGGTAGGACAAAAAACTCTTCAAAACCTTCGATATGATTAAAATGTGAAGCTATAGTATTCAGGAGCTCTAATTTCTTTTCCCGGCACAGACATGGTAGAAACTTCGCAACAGAAATATTTCGCGACAAAGAAAATGTTGTTATAGGCCCAGTTGTATTGTTAATACTCTTCTTATTAGCGAAGCCATGTAGTACGTCATTGGGAAGAATCATGCGTATTCTGATTTTTTAAGTTATTAATTTGATCGCGTATTAGAGCTGCTTGTTCGTAATCTTCACGAGCTAAGGTATCTTGAAGAGCTTCATTTAGTGCTATTAATTTCAACAAGGGGTTCATATTAGACAATTCTCCAGGAGAACGTCCTACATGTAATGATCCGCAACCTGGCTCTAATATAAATGAAGGGGATACCCATTTATTTTGCGTTAGTCTAGAGAGCAATTGTGTCTTAAAATGGACGTAACACAAATGGCAACCAAAAGATAATTCCTCATCAGGACGTACCTGCCAAATTGTCTTGCAATTACCGCATTCTAAAGTTAATGAATCCCCAGAAGGGCAAAGCAAAATACTATCACGACTATAGTACGGAGTCGGATAAGGACAAGATTCACATACATAACAACGTATGAGCTTGTCTTTATCTACCTCAGTATAAGAAACCTTAGCAGGCTGCTGACAGTGATAGCATAGAGGAGTTTCTGGAGTCGTCATCAAAATACACCGTGAAAGCGCAACACTCACGCAACTTAATACTCAATAACAAAAAAATGACAAGGGGGGAAAGATTTTTTTGAAAATAAAGAAGAATAAAGCTAACAAGAATCATTAAATGGGTCTTGAAGGATTTGAACCTTCGACCCCCTCATTAAAAGTGAGGTGCTCTAACCGCTGAGCTAAAGACCCGAAATCTCTTGCTAACTCTATATTTTGACCCCAAGGGGATTCGAACCCCTGTTACCGGAATGAAAATCCGATGTCCTGGGCCAGGCTAGACGATGGGGCCAAGACGAATACAATCTTACTAATTCCTCTCGTTTAGAGCAACTGTTTCCTACTCTATACCAACGAAAAAGATAAACAGTAAGAAGGAGATAGCATCCATGCGGATGCTATCAATATCTTATAAGGACGCTAACTCTGCTTCCTTCTGTTTTGTAGTCTCATCTACTTGCTTGCAAAACTTGTCAGTAAGTTCCTGGATCTTTTTTTCCATTCCCTTAGCAACATCTTCTGTAAGCCCTGAATCTTTTTTTAGTTTGTCGTTGCTCTCTCGGCGAATATTGCGAATCGCAACTTTCGCTTCCTCACACTTACGACGCAACTGTTTCACAACCTCTTGACGATACTCCGCAGTAGGTTCGGGAACCTTAATACGGACTATAGAGCCTTCCAACTCTGGCTGTAAGTTTAAATTAGCAGCGATAACGCCTTTAGAAATCGCAGATGCATTATTAGCATCATAAGGGGAAATCACTAGCTGGCGAGTGTCAGCTACAGAAATAGATGCTATATCCGACAATCTCATCGTCGTTCCATAAACATCAACAGACACAGTCTCTACTAAAGCAGGATGCGCCTTACCAGTTCTAAACGACTTAACTTCTTTCTGAAAGAAATCGAGGGCGGCTGCCATCTTTTTTTCAGCATCAGCTATTAGGGACATTAGATCATATCCTCGCAACAAATTAAAGTTCCAATACTCTCATCGAACACAGCCTGCTCCAAAGAGTGTTTGGTAAAACTAAATATCCGAATTGGAATACAGGAATCCATACATAATGAAATAGCAGAACTGTCCATGACACCAAGTTGTTGAGCTAAGAAATCCTTATAGGAAATCTTATCATACCTAACAGCATCAGGGAATTCTCTGGGATCCTTATTATAGACTCCATCAACATGCATAGTAGCTTTTAAAAGCACATCCGCCTTTAACTCACAAGCACGTAAAGCAGCTCCAGTATCCGTTGTTAAATACGGAGAACCTGCTCCCGTTGTGCAAATCAAAATCTTCCCTTGGCTCAAAGCCTCAGAAGATTTCTGCGGATTATAAAGGTCTGCCAATTGCGGGCAAGAAAGAGTCGAAGTAAGAACACAGGGAATATCATCTGCTTTTAATGCATCAGCTAATGCCATACCATTAATCAATGTCGCTAACATCCCCATCTGATCAGCAGATACTCGATTGATTTGTAGCTCTTTTTGTTCAGAAAGGCCTCTTAAAATATTACCTCCACCAAGAACAACAGCTACCTCTACATCGCAGTTACGTACAGCACGCAGCTCGGAAACTAACCGTGACAAACGTACTTCATCAATTCGAGTCCCAGACTCCTTAGAGAGGGCCTCACCAGAGATCTTAAATAAGACCCTTGATACTCGCTTAGACATAACCTTTCTCTTTATTCAGCTCCAATTTTCCACATCATGAACTTGCCTACAGAAATAGGCGTGCCGCCAGCTTTTTGAGCTTGTTCAATTAAACCTTGAATTGTCACATCAGGATTTTTAACAAATGCCTGCTCCAACAAACAATTCTCTTGGAAGAAGGTAGCCAATTTACCACTGATAATTTTGTCAATTACAGCTTGAGGCTTATTTTGCATTTGAGAAGAAATCACTTCTTTCTCTCTTGCTAATACTTCTTCAGGCACGTGATCCTTGCTCAAATATTCTGGTTGAGCAGCTACAACATGCATAGCAATGTCTTTTGCTAAACTCTCTTGATCAGAAGAACCAGAAAGAATGGTAATGGAAACAGTCTTGCCATTACCGTGTGAGTAGATCCCAACACTTTCTTCCGAAGTTTTAGGCAAATAAGTGATTCTATTAATACGGATATTTTCTCCTACAGTCTGCATAGTCACAGCGCGTAACTCATCAATAGTAAGAGATGGATCCTGAGATGAAGGAAGTTGGCTTAAAGCTTCTACGTTATCCACTTGGTGAGTTAAAACATCGTTGACAAGTCCATCAACGAAAGCACGAAATACAGCGTTGTTTGCAACGAAATCTGTTTCAACATTTACTTCTACCAAGGCTGTGCCTCTAGAGTCAGTCTTAGCGGCAATAACGCCTTCTTTTGTTTCTCGGTGCTCTTTCTTACCTGCGGAAGCTAATCCTAACTTACGCAAGTAAACAATAGCTTCTTCAAGGTTGCCATTGCATTCAGCAAGAGCTTCCTTACATTTGGTTAACCCTACACCCGTTTGTTGTCTCAAAGTTTTAAGGGTTTCCATAGAAAAGTTGCTCATTCAATCGCCTCACTGCCGTCAAATTTTTTTGCCAATAAATCTTCTTGACGATTGTCTCCATCATCATTAGCCATCTCCATCGCGGCTGCTAAAGCTTGATCTACAGGCTTAATAGGAGAAACAATCTCAATTCCAAGCTTACGCTTAGTTTGGATAATACTATCTTTGATAGCATTAATGATTAGACGAATACTCTTCAAAGAATCATCATTACATGGGATAATATGATCGATAGGTGAAGGGTCACAGTTGGTGTCAACCAAAGCTAATACAGGAATACCTAACTTATTAGCCTCTGCTACAGCGATTTTTTCATAGCTAGGGTCAACAACAACCAATAAACCAGGAAGTCTCTTCAAGTGACGAATCCCTTCAAGGTTTTTTTGTAATTTTTGATGACGTTTTGCCAATAATGCTGTCTCTTTCTTCGTTAAATAGCCTTGGCTATTAGCCAAATCTTTCTCTATTTTGTCTAAAGTTTTGATAGAATTCCTAATCGTTGTCATGTTGGTAAGCATTCCACCCAACCAACGTTCTGCAACGAAGAACTCTCCAGATTCAATAGCAGCTTCCTTAATAGCACACTTAGCTTGTTTCTTAGTCCCTACAAATAAAATAGATCTGTTTTGTTCAACAGCTCTGTTCACATGAGGAAGAGCTTTTCTTAATTGCTGTAAGGTTTTTGCTAGGTTAATAATGTAAAGACCATTTTTTTCCTCAAAGATGTAAATCTTCATTTTAGGATTCCATCTTCGTGTCTGGTGGCCAAAGTGAGCCCCAGCTTCCATAAGATCTTTAACCGTGAGATTACATAAAGATTGTTCCAAGCTTTGTACCTCTATTTCGTGAATATATTAACAATGGCATCTTGACTGCGGCGCCAAGATTTCAGTCTTGGTTGATTGATGAGAAGGTTTAGAAAGCGCCCGATCAGAATCGAACTGACACCGGTAGCTTGGAAGGCTACAGCTCTACCATTGAGCTACGGGCGCGTACTAAACTAAGAAGGAATATTAGTGTAACAATGCTTTTAACGCAAGTTCGTAATCTTTAGAGTCTAAAAATTTATGGATATAATAGAGATTATTTGAAGCAAGAGAAAAGGATGGAGAATATAGAAAAACAAAAAATCAGAACCCCAAAACAAGGGGTTCTGATAGCGAAACAAAAAGTTTAAAGAGAATCTAAGTAAGCTTAGAATCTGAGCTGAGCATTCAAGTGTGCAGCTCTTTCGTCGATTAGACGAGCTTCAGCTGTTACAGACCACTTATCTGCATCAACCACAGTCGCACCGAATACAACGCCACAAGATTTTCTGGACTTCATCTTGTTGATTTGTAGAGAGACTAACTGCATAAAATCTTCGAGTTTGTTAGAGGAATCAACAGTAGTAGCCTGCCCTAATAGAGTGGGGTTCAATGCAGTAAGATTTAAAATATATTCGCTCAATTTTGGCTGAGCAATACGAATTGTATCTGCATCATAAGAGGCTCTAGACCATTTCACACCAACATAAGGAACTAGCATGTTTAGCCTGTAAGACAAGGCCATACCGACTTGCCATTCATGGTAGTCTACAGTTGCTGATTTTGTTCCTGCTGCTGCAGAGGTTCCTGCGTCCGCGGGTAAAGGAAATGCCTGATTCTTATATCCCTTAGGTTTGTGCACCGTAAACTGTGCCACCCCACAAATAGCGTTCAATTCCTCTACTTTAGGTTTTGCTTGAGCATATTGGAATTCCGCTCCTAAAGTAGCGCAACCACACTCCCATAGAGAGCCGCGAGCTCCAACACTCCAGGCAAACGAAGTGTCAGTGTACATTTCAACAACAGCCTGGCTTAAAGTAATGTTCGGAGGTTGATCAGACAAGTCTGTGCCCTGAATTCCTAAAAGACCGACAAGGTTAAAAGCAGCACTATTCCCCTTGAAGTAACCGCTGCATGCACCTAATGTACAGAACACATCGAATCGGTCCCAGATGTTTAAGGCTAAGAAAGCAGCGTTAGTGCACCATTCGGCATCCTGCAAGTGTTTGCCATAAGCTAAGTTGTTCCTGTCAACTTGAGTTTTGTTAGCCGTCGCAACAATGCCTGATGTATTTGAAGCAGTTGTTGGAGCAGGCCCCATTTGGATGGTTTTAGCTACGTCAACTTTCAAAACACGATCGAAAACATAATCTCCGTAGAATCCCGCACGGACGCTAATAGCATCGCACCAAGTAGCACAAGGATCACAAGGATCGCCAGCGGCGCCTTCCCACATAGTGCCATCAATTAGTAAACTTGGTTCAGCTGGATTCCCTACAGGCAAGGCTTGTAAGGAGAGAGCGGAACCCATTGCGGTGGATAATAACACCGATTTTAAGAGTTTTTTCATACTCACCTCTAAAGATTATGCTTAGTATCTTTTCTTTTTGTGCTCGCTATCTTTTCTCTTCTGGCGGCACCACGTCCAAGTTAAAGCCAGACAAGATATCCTGTAGGCAATTAATGGCTTTGAGGAGTGTCTTGCAAGTGAAAACAGCCTTAAGCATGAACATACAGTTCATTATTCGAGAACATAACAAACTTTTCTTATTATAGTAAAGACGATAAGAAAAAAGACTAGTCGTAGGCATATGTCTCAATTAGAACGACTCCTTAAAACTCGCTAATAAAATAGGTCGATTTTTTTTGTATAGAGTTTTCTTTTTACGCTACTTAGAATTAATCCGAAATCACTCTTGGAGCATGGTTTAAAGATGATTTCTAAGAATATTTTTTTTCATTAACTTTTTGTAATTCGTGTTGTTAGTGGTAAAAAATAGCAATTTTTTTGGCGTAACTCTGGGAGTTTTGTTATACAGTTGGCACAGAGCTGCTGAAAATTTAAAAACCTTCTCTCACCTACTTAAAAATACTAAATGTATATCGTTTATGAAACCTCGTAACAAACGCCGTTACCAACTTAGCGTTCCAGAAAAGACCAATAGATTGCTTTCAGGCATTATTGTAACGCTAGCAGTAATCGCCTTGCGTTTGTGGCATCTTGCAGTAATCGAACATGATCAGAAGTTTGAAGAGGCTTATAAACCTCAAACACGCATCATTCCAGAAATGGTGGAGAGAGCAACAATATGCGATCGTTTTGGCAAAACATTAGCAGAGAATAAGATACAGTATGACGTGAGTGTTGTTTATAGTGCTATTCGAGATTTACCGTCGCGCGCTTGGTGTAATAAAGATGGGGAAAAACAATTAGTGCCTGTTCGCAGACGTTATATCACTCGCTTAGCTGAATTGTTATCAGAGGAACTCCATCTGGACAAAGATATGATTGAGGATAGTATTCATGCTAAAGCATCTGTGCTTGGCTCTGTTCCTTATCTTATCCAAAAGAATGTTTCCGAGAGAACATATTTAAAATTACAGATGTTGGCAAAAGATTGGCCAGGTCTTCATGTAGAGTCTAAGGTAAGAAGATTCTATCCTCAAGGAAGAACTGCAGCAGATATTCTTGGGTATGTGGGGCCAATAAGTTCTGAAGAATATAAAAGAATTACATGTGAGTTAAGTAAATTACGAGAGTGTGTACGTGCATATGAAGAAGGAGAAGATCCTAAATTACCTAAGGGTTTATCAAGTATAGATGAAGTAAGATCCTTGTTAAGCGGATTAGAAAATAATGCTTATAATCTCAACGCGTTAGTGGGTAAATTGGGAATAGAAGCATTATGGGATGGGAAATTACGTGGACAAATTGGTAAAAAAACGGTCCTTGTTGATCGTCGTGGTAATTTCATCCAAGAATTGGATGGAGCAGTTTCTGTAACTCCAGGAAGGCGATTACAGCTTACTATTTCTACTGAGTTGCAAGAATTTGCTGATGCTTTGTTGGTAGAGCATGAACGTACAGATCAAATGCGCAGCGCGCAGTCTTTAAAAAAGCAAAACTTATTGCCACCCTTATTCCCATGGATTAAGGGCGGAGCTATTGTGGCTTTCGATCCTAATAATGGCCAAGTTCTCGCTATGGCGTCTTCTCCGCGTTATCATAATAATGACTTCATTAATATGAAGATATCTCCTGATGATTCGGAATTGAAGTCTACAGTGTGTCGTTGGTTAGAAAATTCTGATCATATTGGAGATCTATATGATAGAAAAATACCTCTTCGTCGTGAGCGCAAGGATTCATTGAGTGGAAAGTATTATGAAGAAGAACTCCCTCTTACTTTTGACTATTTCTTAGATTTTTTGTTGCCAAATACTTCTGAAGTAAAAGCGACTATTAAACGTATGGGAACAGTGGGCAATGCTCTAAAAATACAAGAGTATATGGATGCTTTGTTGCAATTGTTTGACTATTCCAAGGGTTGTTGTTCTTGCTCGGCTATTTTTGATGCTATTTTCCCTAAAGAAGAAGGGCATTTAGTTACTGGAGAAATTCTATCTATTAAGCAGCAACAGTGGATAGCAGAGTGTTGTACTGAACATGTAATCAAAATCGAGGAGATTAAGAATCAGCTGATAACGTATTTTTCTGATCTTCCAGCAAATTATGATAAAATATTGCTGGTGGATTTGTTCCGCATTGTTATTGATCCTAAGAAATTTAACTCAGATCTGTTGGAAGAGGCACGAGGATTTTCTTTATCTGAATTTATAGAATATCAGGGAAGATACGTAGCCTTGCGTAGTGCTTTTTCAAAAATCGTAGAAGATATCTTTTATGAAGTTTCATTTAAGCAATGGAGAGAGAAGCATTTTCCAAAACTACTAGATGAAAAACGTAGGGAGGAGAAGGCGCGTAAACAGCGTTATCCCACACCTTACATTGATTATCTCTTAGAAGAAAAACGTTCGCAATATCGAGAATTTTGTAAGTGTTATCTTGATGTGTTTTTAGTTTACTTGCTAACAGGAGATCGTAAATGTGAGCACTTGCAGCCATATTACGATGCTTTAGCTTTGTGGCGGCAGGAGTTAGAAAATGGGGCGCATAAGGCGCTTCCTTGGTATGAGCATTATATTTTTCTCAAACAAAAGTTAACGAATGCCTCTTTAGATGTGTACCAGTTGCTTTTATCTTTTCGTGAATTTTCTGAATTACAAAGGCCTGTATTTGGCAAATATCCACTGACATTAACTAGGAATTCTCCTCAAAAAGAGCAAGATCTTGTAGCGGCTTTCTATCCTGCATACGGTTATGGTTATCTTCGACCTCATTCTTTTGGTCAGGCTGCTACGCTAGGATCTATTTTTAAGCTTGTTTCTGCATATTCTGTGCTGTCACAGAAAGCGGCTCAAGAGAATTATGTTTCAGACGATTTATCTAAACTATTAGTAATTATTGATAGGAAATCTTTTGGTTATGTTAGTTATAAACCCCATGTAGGTTTTTTCTCTGATGGATCTATCATCCCTTCTTTTTATAAAGGGGGGAGTCTTCCTGGAAATGACTATGCAGGTCGTGGCTATATTGATCTTATTTCTGCCTTAGAGATGTCAAGCAACCCATATTTTTCTTTGCTTGTTAGTGAATATCTCATGGATCCTGAAGATTTATGCCATGCAGCGTCGTTATTTGGTTTTGGCGAAAAAACAGGTATCGGTTTACCTGGGGAATATGCAGGTTCAGTTCCTTCTGACGTGGCATATAATCGTTCGGGATTATATGCCACAGCAATAGGTCAACATACTTTGGTAGTTACTCCTTTGCAAACAGCAGTTATGATGGGTGCTTTAGTAAATGGAGGTCTGCTTTATACTCCTAATTTAGTATTGGGTGAGTGGGATAGCTCTCAGTTTTATCCTTCTTCTGCCAAAGTGAAACGACAAGTATTCATGCCAGAAGTGGTTGCTGATTTATTTAAAGCTGGCATGCATAAAGTTATTTGGGGCCGCTATGGCACTACTCGAAGTATCAAAGATCAGTTCCCTGCGGAACTTTTGTCTCGTATCATTGGGAAAACTAGTACAGCGGAATCTATGATTCGCGTTGGTGTAGATCGTCAATACGGCAATATGAAAATGAAGCATGTATGGTTTGGTGCTGTAGGGTTTTCCGATCAAGAGTTAAAGTCTCCGGAGATTGTTGTTGTTGTATATTTGCGACTTGGAGAATTTGGACGAGATGCTGCTCCCATGGCTGTGAAAATGATCGAAAAATGGGAGCAAATAAAGAGAAAAGAAAAAATTCCTGATGATTGCTGAATTGGCATGATTTTCGCTCCTTGAAAAAGTGAGATCAACCAACTTTTGTCAGGAGAAACACTCATGGAAGAGGCTGCGAAACATCTAGCCAAAGAATTTCTCTGTTCAGGGATTAATTTCTTTTTGAGCGGAGAGTATGAGCAAGCAGAAACACGGCTTAAGGAGACCCTTGAGCTAGATCCTACAGCAGCTCTTGCTTATTGTTACTTAGGTATAATAGCTTTAGAATCTGGCAATGTATCAGAGGCTTTAACTTGGTGTAGCAAGGGATTAGAGTCTGAGCCAGGGGATAGCTACTTGCGTTATTGTTACGGAGTCGCTTTAGATCGCGGTAACCGTAGTGAAGAAGCTATAGAGCAGTATAGCGCTTATATTGCTTTGCATCCAGATGATGCAGAATGCTGGTTCAGCCTTGGAGGTGTATATCATCGTGTGAAGCGTTATCAAGAAGCTATAGAGTGTTTTGATAAGATTTTGGAACTCGATCCTTGGAATCCTCAAAGCTTATACAATAAAGCTGTCATCCTTACGGATATGGAGGATGAGCTAGGTGCTATTGATCTTTTAGAAACAACTGTTAGTAAAAATCCTCTATATTGGAAGGCTTGGATTAAATTAGGCTATCTTTTGTCTCGTCACAAAAAATGGGATCGAGCTACAGAAGCTTATGAGCGTGTGGTACAATTACGCCCAGATCTTGCTGATGGGCACTATAACCTAGGCTTATGCTACTTGACTCTTGATAAAACTCGTTTGGCTATGAAGGCTTTTCAAGAAGCTTTGTTTTTGAATCCAGATGATGCAGACGCGCATTTCTATGTGGGCCTAGCCTACATGGATCTGAAACAACATGAAGAAGCTCACGAGGCTTTTCATAAAGCTCTTAGTGTCAATTTAGAACACGAGCGAGCACACTATCTTCTTGGATATTTGTATCACATGCGAGGAGAGACTGAGAAAGCAGAAAAGGAGCTTACGTTCTTATCAGATAGAGAATCAATCTTTGCTGGTTTACTACAGAAAACAATGACAGCTGATGGAGCGAGTTTAATTTTTGAGCGTCGTTTAGATGCGATCTCTTAAGTATATGATGTCACTACTATGATAAAGAGTGCGCTAAAGTCTATACAAGTAAAGAATTTAAGAGACAAAAATGCAAATGTATCTTAACATTCCTTTGCGCTTAGTAACTTAAGGTTTTAGATTGTGCTAAGTGTGGTGTGATCTCTAAAAAGAGACGAACCGTATTCGTCTTCTTCTAATGGGCTTGAGAGTATGGGTAGTAGCTAATACTTTCGAGCCTTCTTTGTATTTCGAAAATATTGCGTATTGTGGTAATCTGGGCGAGCCCTGTGTAGTTTAAGACGATTGATAGATCCTACACAGAAGCTAGGCATCATGGACCAATCTATAGAAACTTTTTTGCAGAATCAGCAGGATTATCCCTACGGTTTTGTGACTCCAGTAGTGTCAGAGGGACTAGCAAGAGGACTAAGCGAAGAAACGATAGAGCAGATTTCTGCTTTACGTAATGAGCCCTCTTATATGACGGATTTCCGGTTGAAAGCATATCGCTACTGGAAAAATTTGCAAGAACCCGCTTGGGCTCGCTTGCATTATGGCCCTATCGATTATGAAGACATCATTTATTTCTCAGCTCCTAAGCAGAAGAATCCTCTAGGACGTTTAGAAGATGCTGATCCCGAAATTTTAGAAACTTTTAAAAAGCTTGGAATTCCTCTAGACGAGCAGAAACGATTGCTCAATGTGGAAAACGTAGCCGTAGATTTAGTTTTTGATTCTGTTTCTATAGGCACTACATTTAAGGAGTCTTTAGATAAGGCCGGCGTTATTTTTTGTTCATTAGGGGAGGCTATTCGTGAGCATCCCGATCTTGTTAAAAAATACTTAGGCACAGTAGTTTCCTACAGAGATAATTTCTTTTCTGCTTTGAATTCTGCTGTATTTAGTGACGGATCTTTTGTTTATATTCCTAAGGGTGTGCGATGCCCTATGGAAATATCGACATACTTTAGGATCAATGATAAAGAATCCGGACAGTTCGAAAGAACGTTAATTATTGCAGAGGATGATGCTTTTGTTAGTTATTTAGAGGGATGTACAGCCCCCTCCTTCTCTTCAAATCAATTACACGCAGCAGTTGTTGAATTGGTAGCACATAACCGTGCAACGATCCGTTATTCTACAGTACAGAATTGGTTTTCCGGAGATAAAAAGACAGGGAAAGGCGGGATCTATAACTTTGTGACTAAACGTGGGTTATGTTCGGGTCATAAATCAAAGATTTCTTGGTCGCAAGTAGAAGTCGGTGCTGCAATTACCTGGAAATATCCCAGTTGTATTCTCAAGGGAGACGAAAGTGTCGGGGAGTTTTATTCGATAGCTCTAACGACAGGGAAAATGCAAGCGGATACAGGGACAAAGATGGTGCATATTGGTAAGAATACATCGTCTACTGTTATTTCTAAGGGTATCTCTTCTGATGATTCGCATAATACGTTTAGAAGCTTAGTATCTATAGGGGATAAAGCAACGGATAGTCGGAATTATACCCAATGTGACTCTATGCTGATAGGCTGTTCCTGTGGCGCTTACACGGATCCTAAGATTACTGTTGGAAATTCTACATCATCGGTGGAACATGAAGCAACAACCTCTAAGCTTCGTGAGGACCAATTACTTTATTTGCGTAGCCGAGGATTAAGTTCGGAGGAAGCTGTGAGTCTAATAGTCCATGGTTTTTGTCGTGAAATTATAGAGCAGCTACCTCTGGAGTTTGCTAGAGAAGCGTCTAAACTTCTGTTTGTTAAGTTGGAAAATAGTGTGGGGTAGTCTCAATGTTACATATAGAAAACCTGCATGTATACTGTAACGATGTTAAGATTTTACATGATCTAAGTCTACATATTGGTCCTGGTGAGCTACATATTATTATGGGTCCTAATGGTGCGGGTAAGTCGACTTTTGCCAAGGTGTTATCTGGAGATGATAGCGTTGCCGTTGCTTCAGGTAGTTTACGTATATTTGAGGAAGATCTTCTAGATAAGGCTCCTGAAGAGCGGGCACAGCTAGGATTATTTGTAGGATTTCAGGTCCCTCCAGAAATTCCTGGTGTCAATAATAAGCTATTTTTAAAAGATGCCTATAATGCATGCCGACGTTCCAAACAAGCGGAAGAAATTGGTGAAGAAGAATTTGACTTATTCCTAACAAGCCTACAGGAAACCTATGATTTCGTGCCTTTCTCCCACTTTTTAGAACGAGATGTAAATGAAGGGTTTTCGGGGGGCGAGCGTAAGAAAAATGAAATTTGGCAAATGTTAGTTTTGGAACCTGAGATGGTTTTTCTAGATGAGCCAGATTCTGGGCTAGATGTGGATTCCTTACGATTTATATGTAAGACGATAGAAAAGTATCGTAGCCTACATCCTAAATGTAGTTTGTGTATCATTACTCATAATCCAAAATTAGGGCAACTTCTACGCCCTGATTATGTGCACATTTTATTAGAAGGTAGTATTGTCCAATCAGGCGATATCACTTTAATGCAAGAATTGGAACATAAGAGTTATCACGAAGTTTTAGAACACGCTTCTCGAGGATAGTATGCTAGCGTTTTTAGAGCACTGTTATTCTGTAACTCCAGGATCGCCTATCCATGAAGCTGCTCGAGATTGTTACTTAGAACATTCAAAAAACCAGTCCTTTCGGGATGTTTTTCGCAGCTTTTCTTGGATCCAAGGAATCGTAGAAACCCCAAATGAATATCATATAGCTTGTGGAGGATCTGAGACAGTAAAGCAACACTGGCTACATCGTGAAAATTCTTTCGGGTTTGAATGCGTTTTGATCAATGGTAAATATGAGCCTTCATTATCTCAATTACCTGATGGCGTGGTGTTTTTGCCGCTAAACCAAGCGCGTTCTATGTTTTCTACGTTTTTACATAGCTTTAGTGTGCATACACACCCATTGGCTTTTTTAAATGCTGTGTGCGCGAAGGATGAAGGAGTCGTTATTTATGTCCCTGAATATATGCAAGTAAGTGAACCACTATGTGTTCGGCATGTTTCTTTGCCTATTTCTGAGGACGAACATGTGGTTTATTCTCCAAAAATCGTTGTTATTATGGGGAGAGAGGCCAGTGCGGAAATTAATGTATATCATCATACCGAATTAGATAGAGGAAGTACTTACAGTCAAGCTATTGTTAATGGTGTTACTGAATTGTTTATCGCTGAGAAAGCTGAGCTTTCTTTGACGATGTTCCCAAAATATATCAGCGAAGAAAAGTTCAGTTGGACACATGTAGTAACTGTAGAAGAAAACGGATCTTGCTGTGTTATTCAAAATCTCTTGGAATCCGTACAGGGATATGGTTGGTTTGATAATATTTTCTCAATGGTCGGGAAGGGAGCGTATGCTGAGTCTTTAGTGGCAGCTCTGTCCACGAGGAAAACATGGGTTCGAAATCTTATGGACCATGATGCAGAAGCCACTACTTCTCGTCAGGACATCAAATCTATACTGAATTCCGGAGAATTTATATTTGAAGGGGGTATACGTATCACTTCTCAAGGAATATTTTCTTGTGCGGAGCAAAATCATCGTACTCTTCTTCTCTGTGATGAAGCTCGCGTATCTACATTTCCGCGTTTGGAAATACTAGCAGATGATGTAAAAGCTTCACACGGGGCTACCGTAGGGCCTCTAGATCCTAAACAAGTATTCTATATGCGATCTCGAGGCATGACAAAAGAAGAAGCGCAAAAAAAACTCGTACAAGGGTTTTTATCTGTGCAGCCTTCTGCAGAGGCTTTCCCTAAACTTATAGCAATGAAAGAATCCCATAAATGTCATAGTGATTTCCCCCATGCCTAGAATTAAGGAAGACTTTCCTATTTTTATTGCCAAAGAAAAAGAAGGCGTTCCATATGTTTATCTAGATTCTGCTGCGACTACTCATAAGCCACAACAGGTGATAGATGTTATCACCGATTTTTATACAAATAGTTACGCTACTGTTAATCGTGTTGTGTATGGAGCTTCGCAGGATGTTACTCACAGTTATCATGGTGTGAGAGATAAGATTGCCCGGTGGATAGGAGCAACCTATGGTGATGAAATTATTTTCACTCGAGGAACAACAGCGGCATTAAATCTGCTAGCGATATCAGCAAATGATAGTCTTATCCCTCCAGGTGGAGTAGTTTTGGTTTCTGAAGCGGAGCATCATGCTAACGTAGTTTCCTGGGAGTTAGCATGCCGACGTAAAGGTTCTTGTGTTAAGAAAATTAAAGTTCATGACTCAGGGATTATCGACCTTAACCATTTAGAAGATTTATTACACGAAGGAGCGCATTTTGTAAGCATTCCTCATATAAATAATGTCACTGGTGCTATTCAGCCTGTTCAAGATATTGCCTCACTCGTGCACAGGTATGGTGCGTACATTAGTGTTGATGGGGCACAGGGAGTAGCTCATCAGTTGGTACAAGTTGTTCTCTGGGATGTAGATTTTTATGCCTTTTCAGGGCATAAGATTTATGGCCCTACAGGTGTTGGGGTACTTTATGGTAAGAGAGAGCTCTTAAAAGAATTACCTCCTGTGGAAGGTGGAGGCGATATGCTATCCGTTTATGACAGTGTGACCCCTAAATATCTGTCTGCGCCGATGAAATTCGAAGCAGGAACTCCTCCTATTGCAGCGATTTTAGGTTTAGGAGCAGCTATTGATTATCTCGAAAGTTTATCTAGTCCCATATATCAGAATGAGGAAGCTCTTACACAATACCTGCATAAGAGACTATTAGATATCCCTGGTTTAGAGATTATAGGTCCATCACTTGGGAAACCTAGAGGTGCTCTGATAAGTTTGAAAGTTGAAGGAGCGCATGTTCTGGATCTTGGTTGTTTATTGGATCTTGAAGGGATTGCTGTGCGCACAGGCCATCAATGTGCTCAACCAGCTATGGCAAGATGGAATTTGGGTCATGTACTCCGAGCTTCTTTGGGAATCTATAACGATAAAGAGGATATAGACATCTTTGTAACAGTTCTTCAAAAAGCTATCGATCAGATACGATAGACCTATTCTAATGCTTGATGCTTCAAATGAAATTGTTTCAAGCGATCATTAAGCCAAAATTTTATATAGCTTAAGCTGTTGCGTGTAATTTGAGGAAGGATAAGATTGTCGGACTTCATGTCTAGGCGATAGATATTATGTCGTTTGTTCTTAAAATTTAATGTATTTCCCAGAACAAAAGAGTAGGGATAGTGTTTCTGCACAAGATTATCGCTTGACGTATCATGTTTCCCAAAGGGATAGAAAAATGCTATTGGGGATACTCCTATTTGGTTTTCTATATAGTGTTTAGAGAGAAATACTTCTGTAGTGAGATATGGAGGAGACTGGTGTAGGTTGCGGATAGCAAATCCTGAGGAAGCTAAGCGAATATAAGGAGAGTGGCTTAGGGTAATGAGTTCTTCTCTCGAACAGAAAGGCTGGTATTTTGTGAATACTTCATCCTGGAATGCTAGGGTTTCCATAGGCACACAACGAAATTCTAAAGGCAAATCTTGAGCTGCATCTTGAGAGACATAACGAGAAGCGACTCCTACAATAGCTGGAATTTTATGGCGTTCTAAAAATGGAAAAACATGCGTATAAAAATCTACAGAAGCAAAATCAAAAGTCAGCATTAACGCTGTACCTTGAATGGGATCTCCAGGAAATACAATCGGATATTGCTGTTTAAGAAGTAAGAAATAGCGCAGCAGATTATTCAGAAAACCAGGAGGTTTAGAAAAAAATAACCGGCGAAACGCTAAGACTATAAGCATGTATCCTAGATTAGTTGAGAGTTATCATCATCATAATACAAAGTTAAGGAGCCAGAAATAACTACAGGAGATTCATGAGGAGTGAGAGCAGAGGTTGTTTCTACAGAAGTTTCTTCATTCTCTTGCGTCTCTATAGATGTCGGCATAATATAATTCCTTAATAATTCACTTCTTCTTGCTAAAACGACGGGATAAAGTCCACTCCCCATCTCTATAAAACTGTTCAAATTCTTGAAATAGAGGGAGTTTTTTTAGCTCTTCGAGATCTGTTTGTGTATTTTGGTTAAGGATTTCCTTAATCTCAATAATACGCAAAAGCGTAAGAAAGCGTAGAGTAGGATAATCTGGAGAAGAACTAGATATCTGTAAAAGTTGAGAGCACTTTTCTAAAGCTACCTCATAGTTTTGTTGTGATTGAGCATCTGCGATCTCTTTCAGAAGTACTTGTGTAGGAGAGGGAAGTTGAAAGTTTTTGCTATTGGAATATGCTAATCCTGCATAATAGGCTCCGCGTAGAGAGTCATTATGAATATAAAAACATGACGATAGGAAACCTGCATAAGGTTGTAAGGATTTTCCTCCAACACGGAATGCACGTTCTAAAGCTGGAAGAGCAGATTTTGGAGGTACAAATCCTCGTAGCATAGCCGATTCTGCGGTTCTGGTCAGAAGGAGGATGCTTTTGTATTTCTCGTCTTTTTGTGCTTTCAAGTTATAGCAAATTTTTCCTGTAAGAAAAATAGACAGCGCTACTAAGATCGTTAGCACGGAGGAATATGAGTAGATTTTTTTCCAGATTTTAGGCAGTAAATTACGCATGATCCACGGAATATAAGGCGCTCAATCCCTTCAGTCTATCTAGTTTTTTTTTTTCGTAAACTCATTGCGGAAGGATCGCTGCGTCCTCTTGTTGTTGTAAAAAAATAGAATTCTCTTGCGCGACGTCATCTAATTAGGTTGATTTAACAAGCAGTACAATTATCATATTGCTATAAGTATTTTCTAGAAAAAAGGTAGTCTTGTGAGTTCAATTATCGATAAAGATACAATCATCGAAGTCCCCATTGAGAGTATTCGTGTCAGTCCCTTCCAACCTCGTCGGGTATTCTCTGAATTGGAATTAGAAGAATTAGTGATGTCTATAAAGTCCGTAGGATTGATCCATCCGCCAGTAGTTCGAGAGATTCGCAGTGGGAATAAGATCTTATACTATGAGCTCATAGCTGGTGAACGTCGTTGGCGTGCTTTACAATCTGCGGGGTATACTGTCATCCCAGTAGTTTTGAAGCAGGTGATGACAGACGATGTTGCAGCTGAAGCAACATTGATAGAAAATATTCAAAGAGTAGCGCTTAATCCTATGGAGATGGCCGAAGCTTTCAAAACCCTAATTACCGTATTTGGGTTAACTCAAGATAAGGTAGCACAACGTGTAGGAAAGAAACGTTCTACAGTTGCAAATTACTTAAGATTACTGTCCTTATCGGATAAAATTCGTGAAAGAATACATACAGGAGATATAACACTAGGGCATGCTAAAGTTATTCTATCTCTCGATGACCCTCAGCTTCGCGAAGTGCTGAGTGATAAGATCATAAAAGATAATTTAGCCGTCAGAGATACAGAACGTGAGGCTAAGAGAATATCGTCAGGACGTAACCTAGCAAAAGCAACTAATTCCCAAGTTCCTGAAACAGACTACCAAAACTTAGTAGACCAACTCAGTCAGCATCTGGGATGTAAGGTTAATATTAAATCACAACAAAACCAATTTGTACTCTCCTTATCCCTGGACAATGAGGACAGTTTAAAGCATGTGATAGAGCATTTACTTAAGTGATAAAATTCTTTAATTGCTTTTCAAACGATCCCGTATATTCTTGAGATTGCTTTAATGTGATTGAGAAGAACAAATTAGTATTATTAGATAGTTACCTGCGTTAACCATCTAATAATTACTAATAATTTCAATATTTGGTTTTTCTTTTTAATTAGGAATAGATCTTGGGTTTGTTAATTATTGATCTTCGTTTATCCGGAGTGTCTGATAACTCAGAGTTTAACAACATTTGAGTGTAGGGGTGTTGTGGATCAGAAAAAATTCTTTCAGCAGGTCCAGTTTCTACTAACTGACCTTTGTACATGATTAGAAGATCTGAACAAAAGGATCGTACTACTGCTAAATCATGAGAAATAAACAAGTAGGTGAGTTTTAGTTTATTCTGTACCTCAGCTAGAGTATTTAGAATCTGGGCTTGCATGGAAAGATCTAATGCAGAGACCACTTCATCACAAATCATTAAATTAGGAGTACCTAGTAAAGCTCTGGCAATAGATACTCTTTGTTGTTGCCCCCCGGATAGTTGATGTGGATAACGATAGCAGTAGTCTGAAGAGAGACCAACAAGCTCTAAGGACTGTATCACTGTTGAAAGAATTTCATCTTTGGATGCTAAGCGGTGGTATAATAAAGAGTGCCCTAGAGTGTCAAAAATCGTTTTCCTTGGATTTAGAGAGGCTTGGGGATTTTGGAATACCATTCGTACATGAGAGCGTAGGTATTTCAAGTCCTCTTTAGAATTAATTTTAATAGTTTTTTGATTGAAAACTAGATAACCGGATGTAAACGATAGAAGTCCAGATAAGGCTAAAGCTAAAGTAGTTTTTCCAGAACCGGATTCTCCAATCAAACCGACAATCTTTCCCTGAGGTATAGAAAATGAAATATTATCAATAGCTTTGGTGGCTATGTTATTTTTACGAAACCAAAGAGATCTTTTGTAGTAATGTTTACAAAGGTTACTGGCTTGTATTAAGGGAAAGGCGTTACTCATAGAGCCAACATCGTACTTTATGGTTTTTATAAATATTCTGATTATTAGGGGAATCAGATCCACATTTATGGTACGCTTTTTTACACCTAGGGTGGTAAGAACATCCAGAAGGCATTTCGGAATAATGAGGAGGCTGACCTGGAATAGCAACGAATGTACGATCGTCACGATGTAATAGGGATGGTCTAGAAGCAAGAAGATCTTGTGTATATGGATGAGAGGAATTGTGGAAAATACGATCTACGGGGGCATGTTCAACCATTCTTCCGGAGTAGAGTACCAATACATTGTCAGCAGTTTCTGCAACTACTCCCATGTTATGGGTGATGATCAGTAGACTCATGCCTGTTTTCTTTTGTAGATTTTTCAATAATTGTAAGATCTGATACTGAACAGACACATCTAGGGCTGTTGTAGGCTCATCAGCTATCAAGATTTCTGGAGCAGTGAGCAAAGCCATAGCTATAGAAATTCTTTGTAACATTCCCCCAGAAAGTTCGTGAGGATAGAGTTTTAAACAGACCTCAGGTTGGTGAAATCCAGTTTCCGTAAGAGCTTCGAGAATTTTTTCTTGAGCTTGTTTAGGGGGCAGAAATAAATGCGTGCGAATTAACTCTTGAAATTGATGTTCAATCGTGAAAACAGGGTTAAGTGAGGACATAGGATTTTGGAATATCATACCAATCTTTGTCCCGAAAATTGTTCTGTGTATAGATTTAGGTGCGTGTAGCAAGTCTATGTTATGGAAAAGCACATGTCCTTCAGTACGGAACTGAGCAGCAGGCAGTAATTGCATTAATGCCCTGACCGTCAGCGTTTTCCCAGACCCAGACTCGCCGATAATTGCTAACGTCTGACCTTTATATAATTCAAAGGATAAAGACTCTACAATAGGGTAAAACTTTCGACGCTTGTGAAGGCTTATAGATAGATCTCTAACTTCTAAAATAGGGGCAGCAACCATAAGTCATTTACAAGATCATTAAAGGTGGCTATTATTGCTAAAAAGGCTATTCTTATGCAAACCCTTGCTCGGCTGTTTGGGCAGTCTCCTTTTGCTCCACTTCAGGCACATCTCGAGGTGGTAGCTTTCTGTGTAAAGCAAATACTACCCATGTTTACCGCTTTGAAAAATGGTCAACATGAGCAGGTTCTTGCTATTGCTAAAGTTATTTCAGATAAGGAATATCAAGCAGACTGTATAAAAAATGACATGCGTAATCATCTCCCAATCGGCTTATTTATGCCTATATCACGAGCGGGGATGTTAGAAATTATTTCTATACAGGATAGCATAGCTGATACTGCAGAGGATGTGGCTATCCTGCTTACTATTAGGCGGTTATGTCTATATCCTGAATTTGAAGAGCTATTTTTCCGCTTTTTAAGCAAAAATATTGAGGCTTTTGATCTCACTATGACTGTGATTCAGGAGTTCAATAAATTGTTAGAAAGTTCTTTTGGAGGAAGAAAGGCAGATAAGGCACGTTTTCTGGTAGGACGTGTAGCTAAGACAGAACACGAATGTGATGTTTTGCAAAGAGAACTTATGCAAGTTCTTTTCTCCGATAGTTTCATAATTCCTGAGAAAGAATTTTATTTATGGTTGCAAGTAATCAAGCAGACGGCAGGTATATCAGACAGTTCCGAAAAACTTGCTCATCGAATTAACATGACGTTGGAAGAAAAGTAATAGTTCATGTTTGCCCTACTCGTTTTTGTTCTTTTGTGTAGCTTTTACACATCCTGGAATATCGGTGCGAACGATGTTGCCAATGCTGTTGGCCCAAGTGTAGGATCCGGAGTTTTAACTTTGCGTCAAGCAGTTTTGGTTGCTGCGGTCTTTGAATTTTTAGGGGCTCTATTACTTGGGAATCGCGTAGCAGGGACTATTGAGAGTAGCATTGTCTCTGTTTCTGATCCTATCATAGCTTCGACAGATTACATTTTAGGAATGACTGCAGCACTACTTGCAACTGGAGTTTGGTTGCAACTAGCCTCATTTTTCGGTTGGCCGGTATCTACTACTCATTCTATTGTTGGAGCCGTAGTAGGTTTTGGCTTAGTTTTGGGCAACGGTACAGTAATTTATTGGGAGTCTGTTGGAGTAATTGCGATTAGTTGGATTCTTTCACCTTTGGTAGGTGGGGTCATTGCCTATATGGTTTTTTCTTTTATTCGTAAAAACATTCTTTATAAAAATGATCCCGTGGCAGCTATGATCCGTGTGGCACCATTTTTGGCAGGCCTCGTCATTGTTATTCTTGGTGTAATCGTTACCTTAGGTGGCGTGGTAACCAGTTTTATTCCATTGTTATGGGCGTTAGTTATAGTAGCGGCCTGTGGATTGATGGCTTACGGTTGTATGTTCGCTTATGTACACACACAGTACTGCGTGAGCATTTCCGATATGCCAAAACCCGGAACTCTTCTTTATCGTTTGAAGGCATGTGGCGGTAATTATGGTAGGAAGTATCTTATCGTAGAACGGATATTCGCTTATCTACAGATTATTATAGCCTGTTTTATGGCTTTTGCTCATGGTTCTAATGACGTAGCTAATGCTATTGCCCCTGTTGCTGGGGTATTACGCCAGGCATATCCTTCTGTGTATTCTTCCCAGACGCTAATTGGTTTAATGGCCTTTGGAGGCGTAGGTTTAATCTTCGGGCTCGCTATTTGGGGATGGCGTGTTATCGAAACTGTCGGTTGTAAGATCACAGAACTTACACCGTCGCGTGGTTTTTCTGTAGGATTAGGTGCGGCAATTACTATTGCCGTTGCTTCTGCTATAGGACTACCAATATCAACCACACATGTAGTTGTCGGGGCGGTGCTTGGGATCGGACTTGCACGAGGAATTCAAGCAATTAACTTGAATATCATTAAAGATATCGTCATGTCCTGGTTCATTACTTTGCCGGCAGGTGCGATACTGTCGATTCTATTTTTCTTTGCTTTAAGAGCTCTTTTCCATTAAAAATAAGGAAATTGTCTTATTACGTGTTTTCTTGGCATATGGATAAATTAACAGTTCAGGAGATTTCCCCTGAGGAAAAAAAGGTTTTGCTCCGAGTTGATTTTAACGTTCCTATAAAAGACGGGAAAATCCTTGATGACGTTCGTATTCGTAGTGCAATGCCAACTATCAATTATCTTTTAAAGAAACGTGCTTCAGTTATTCTGATGAGCCACCTTGGCCGTCCTAAGGGTGAAGGATTTGAAGAGAAATATTCCTTACAGCCTGTTGTTGAAGTTCTGGAAGGTTATTTAGGTCATCATGTTCCTTTGGCCCCCGATTGTATCGGAGAAGTTGCTAGACAGGCAGTTGGGCAGTTATCCCCGGGTAGAGTGTTATTATTGGAAAATCTACGTTTTCATAAGGGAGAAGAGCATCCTGAAATGTATCCTACGTTTGCTGCTGAGTTGGCTGCCTATGGAGATTTCTATGTGAATGATGCCTTTGGTACATCGCATCGTAAACATGCCTCTGTCTACACTGTTCCCCAAGCATTCCCTGAAAGGTCCGTTGCTGGATTACTTATGGAAAAAGAGTTGGAATTTTTGGGACAACACCTTTTAGTCTCTCCAAAACGTCCCTTTACGGCCATTCTCGGTGGCGCTAAGGTTTCTTCAAAGATAGGTGTTATCGAAGCTCTGCTTAATCAAGTAGATAACCTTTTATTGGCTGGAGGGATGGGTTTCACTTTCTTAAAAGCTTTGGGAAAATCTTTAGGAAAGTCATTAGTTGAAGAATCAGGAATAGAGCTTGCACAACGAGTATTGAAAATAGCAAGGGATCGTAATGTTCGCATCCTCTTGCCCTCAGATGTCAAAGTTGCAAAAACTTGTGAACCAGGGGTGTCTTGGACTGAGATTTCTATAGACGCTGGTATTCCTTCTGATCTTGAAGGATTGGATATTGGTTCAAAAACAATCCAGGAATTCAGCAGAGTAATTGATAGTTCTCAAACAGTTTTTTGGAACGGCCCTGTAGGTGTCTACGAGGTTCCTCCTTTTGATCAGGGATCAGTTGCGATTGCTGAGTGTTTAGCTCGCCATCCATCAGCGGTCACCGTCGTGGGTGGAGGAGATGCAGCAGCAGTAGTTGCTTTAGCTGGATGTGCGGCTCGCGTTTCTCACGTATCTACGGGAGGAGGAGCCTCTTTAGAGTTTTTAGAGAAAGGATACCTCCCAGGTACAGAAGTTCTTTCTCCCGCGAATCATAACTGATTTATACGGTAATCCTTTTCTTCAATGAAAGTGCAGAAGATCTTTTGATTTTCTGCACAGTCTATCTTCGCCTGTCTCTTTTTAAAAATCTTAACATTATTTTTGTACAAGACCTACAGACGCAATCGTGTGCATGTATTGTGTAGTTATAATTTTTTGATTTTTAATATTTTATCTTATACAGGCATTTAATCATTATTTAATCTCATTAATTAGTTATTAGTTAAATTTCTCTATTTTAAAAATAAAAAGATGCCCTCTTAATTATTGCTAATTAAAATTAGTAATATAAAAATGGAGAAAAATAATGGGAATAAATCCAACAGGAAATAATAAAAACGATGCATGGATTTCTGGGGCCCATGAACAGCATCCTGATGTAGAAAATACTCAATCGAACATGGGGGATCACAGTATATCTACAAATGGAGACTCAACAGGCATTCTTTCCCGTATTGCTTCCTCGATATCCTCATTGATTGCGAAATGGTTTGGAGGAAGTAGTGCGTCTTCCTCATCTAGGAGAGACTCTGTTTCTAGTCAGAGTAGTTTGAAAGAATCTATAGAGTCGGGTCACGATACCGATAGTTTATCTGATAGATCTTCGATTTCCGGAGAATCATTTAAAACTGCCAAAACTGCTTTTTCAGACGAGTTTGTTGATTCTATGTCTACATTAGGAAGTTCCTCTGAAACTAGCAGTTTTAAATTCCCTAGCGAAGAAAAAGTAGATCACTCTAGCGATCCTGTACGTCATGCAGGTTCTAATCTCATCAAAAAGGGTTATACACCAGGGAAAAAAGTTGACATTCCTACACTGCCTCCTCAGGCAATGAATACAGGTGCAGCAGTAAAGCGGCAAGCTCCTCAACCACCACAGCAGCGTCCTGTGTCTTCAGGTAGCGTTGTTGAAAATCTTAAGTCACAATTACAAGTACACAAAGATGCTAAACAAGCTAAGTTAGATGGGTTATCCAGTAAAGTACGCGAGCGATGGACTAATTTAGAAACTACCAACACGGTGGCTTACACTTTATCTGGTTTACAGACTCTTGGCAAATCTCTAGAGACAACTCGACAAAACTTATCATCTCTCTCATTTCCGCAGATGGGAGTCAGGGATCAAGCTATTAAAAATAGTCTTAGCTTAGCGGCAAGGGGATTAACGTCACTTGGTATGAAAGAGAAAAAGCAAGACGGAGAGTCCGCTCTATTAAGTATTGTAGTAGGTTTAGCTATCACGGGACCGACACTATCTTCAGAAGAAAAAGTTACAGACTATGTCAAACAGATGATTGACGAGCAGTTGGAAGGAGGATACGAAGGTGTTGATCCTGAGGAAGAACCTTGGGTAGAGAACCTTATGGAATATGCAGCAAACATAGATCATCTACGTTCGGCATACCCTGACCAGGCTCCAAAATTTTGGGAGAGCCTAGTTTTGTATTCAGCTTCTAGTATCAGCTCTCTTTCTAGTTCAGAGAAATCGGCACACGTAGGGAGTTATAATGATGAAGAGATTCAAAGTATAACCTCACAAAATACTCAAGATCTAGCTGCTCTAAGAGCTATAGACCAGTCTGTTTATAGTCGTACTCTTACTATATTGGCTTCAGATCTTTTGTAAAGAATTGGTTGCATCATGACTTTAGGACCTATAGGTGGCGATAGAGATCCCGGATGGCGGGATCTCAATAATGAATCTGGTGATTCTAATAACGTGGATCCTAAAGATGTTGAAGGAGAGGCAGATTTAGAAGATCGCATTTCCGATCATGTTGAATCAATTCTTGAGAACATCGGGGAAGTTGAGATACCAGAACCTACTCCTTCAGAAAATATCTCAGCAGATTTAACAGAAAGAGTAGAAAGTCACGAAGAACAGGGGAAGATTGCAAAGATACTGCAAAGAATACGTAAGGTAGTATCCTCGATCTGGTCAGCAAAACATCCCAAGAGTGTTATACAAAAATCGCAATTTGATAGCTCCTATCAGAAAAGTTATATTGAAATCCTTCGAGAAACAGAGATTACAGTAAATTCTATCGAGATGTTGTCCTCCCAGGAATCTCGAGTTTGTTTCGCTGCAGTCAGAAAATTTTTTCGAAATATTTTAAGAAGAATGAGTTCCTATATAGCGCAGCGACGTTCACATAGCGCTATTAACTTGTGTGGAGTCAAGCCTGATAGTTTTGAAGGCACAATTTCTCTTGCTCTAATGTTGCGTGTTATTATGAAGTCAACCGCTGATATATCAGACGCTTACGAACACCATATTTCTGAAAATACAAAACCTTTCACTTTCCAAAGAGGGAACACAAAAACAGAAGATTTTAGTTGTCGAATGTCTGATTCTGATGATGAAGAGACGAAAAGAATATCGACTTACTCTTCTTTGTCTGAGACTGGAGGTGCAGAAGCTGCTCATGTTATAGGAATGTTATACAAGATCATAGATATGAATTTAGGCATAGATGCAACAGCTACAGCACGAGGCATAACTAGGTTAGTGTGTATTCCTTGTTTAGACAAACTTGCATGTGCAGAGCATATATATAAACTTAGGCGTGTAGATTATAAACAAGATTATTCTGAAATTGTTGAACTAGCAAAATCGATAGATGCTTTATCTTCTAGAGGCAGAGCAGATGCAAGCGTTGCTAGGAATATTCTTAATACATTGCGTCAGCAACATAGTGACTTGTTAGGAGAGTTTATAACTTTATGGGCAGGGGATCGTCATCATCTAGTCAATTTGAGCGTGGTTCAGAATATCGTTGAAGCAAACCTTCCCGTAATTATGGAGGCGCAACAAAGTGATCCCGAAATATTTGAAAAAAAATTAAACGCCTTGATTTATAACTTTTTCTTCACCTTCCAGACGATGCGCCAAGCCGATGAACGGACGCAAATGTAATTTTAAGAAAATAAATCGTCATCTTGAGCTTAGAAATACAAAAATAATGCAATAATATCTACATGTGGGAAATAAGCAGACGTAGTGAGGTGGACCTTCCTATGATGTTAGATCTGCGATTTTCTACAGACTATTATTTACGTGTTTTGGAATTAGCAATCCGGGATAATTCTAGACGACTTGTCTATAATAAAAAGCTTTCCTTGTTAGAAGCTTGGCCTATCCATAAGAAATTGTCCAAAGATCAAGACGAGAGTTTGGTAGTATTACAACGTGCGATAGAAGAGCTTTTCTCGCGGTCTTCAATATCTTATGCAGTGTCTGGAAGACTCTTATCAATAATCGATGCTTGTCTCAGGCAAGTAATGAAACAAACACATTTATTTCACAAAATATTCTTTTATCGTAGTTATTTGGTTAATCATTCAATAGTTAAAAAACTTTTATCTTTAAAAAATATTATTTTTCTTGAGAGTCAACGACCTCTTAACAAGATTTACAGCGTTGCTAGTAAAACTTTTAAGAAAAAACAAAACAACTTTTCTTGCTGGGAAGACTTTGCGCATAACGTTGATATTCACGATAAATCTATAGATTTAGGAGAAACAGTAAAAGAGCAACTAATTTCCGAAGCATCATCTCAAGTGCTTATGGATGCTCTTATGATATTTTTAGAAAATCAAGATCAATATTTCCCTCTTACACTAGAACTTTTAGATCAATTTCTGTCAGAAAAATCGCTTCCGTTACACACATTATCAGAAAGTAATTATGTTTTTCTTTCCAGAGTTAGAGACCTATATTTGCTAAATAACGAAGATTTTCAAGCTGTTGTTGGAGGAATTATTACAGAATCTTTTCAGGATATTCTTGATAACTCGTTGCTTGGAAATCAATGGATTTCTCAACATGGTCGAGAGACAATCAAGGAATGGCGGACTATAGAACAGGATCATTACCAAGATTCTTTGTTAATTCAAGGATTTTTATCCGAAGTTGTACGTCACGTTGTTATAGAACACATTCGGAAGCTTATAAAATCTACTTCAGATGCTACACCAGAACAAATCGGCCATATGTATAGTATCCGTGATCGTAATCCCAAGTTATGGGTAAAAATGATGCGTATACTCTTTATGCGTTGGTTATTAGATTTTGACGATGAGGTGCACTCTAATTTAAAGAAAAAAATTCAGCAGTACACACCAAACCCTAGTTTTTGGCAGCAACTTCAGCATATCTTTAAAAAAATCTAAAAATGCTCACAGGTAATTTATTGTGATTAAGCTTGATTTTTGATTTTTCCTAAGAAAAATACCCTAGAAAAGGGTATAATCTTCCTTCATGATACCCTTCCGTTTACATCACTTATACCAATTAATAAAAGAGCTGCACACTTCTCCTATAGGCGAATCAAATCGCGTAGCCTTATATTTTAAGCAACATCGTTCATTAGGATCTAAAGATCGACAATGGATAAGCTCTAGGATTTTTGCTATATTGCGCCATCAAAGACTCTTAGAAGCTCTAATATTGCGAGAAAATCAAAGCATATCTCCAGAAACTCTTTTTGAAAAAGTTGAATCCGGTGCCTTACATTCTATAGAGGATTACCAAGATATTCCATGGCCTGTCCGGTATTCAATATCCGATGATCTTGCAGATTGTTTGATTAAAGATTACGGAGAAGAAAAGGCTCAAGATTTAGCAAGGTGTTTCCTTTTAGAATCTATATGCTCCATTCGTGTTAATACTCTAAGAATCTCTGTAGAAGATCTTCAAAAACGTTTGCCATACCCGAGTTCTCCAGGATCTATAGCAGGTTCCCTGCGCTTCGACAAGCGCTATCCTCTCATTTGTACTCCGGAATTTTGTAGAGGTTTATTCGAAATTCAAGATGAATCTTCTCAGAAAGTGGCTTTTGATATCCCTATCACTAAAAAAGATTGCGTTTTGGACTTCTGTGCAGGTGCAGGAGGAAAGAGTTTAATTTTTGCTGAGAAGGCTCGGCATGTTGTTTTACATGATA
The DNA here is from genome assembly GCF_000454725.1 of Chlamydia ibidis 10-1398/6. Taxonomy (NCBI): domain Bacteria; kingdom Pseudomonadati; phylum Chlamydiota; class Chlamydiia; order Chlamydiales; family Chlamydiaceae; genus Chlamydia; species Chlamydia ibidis. The sequence goes on from NZ_APJW01000001.1 coordinate 146,688, forward strand.
GTCGTAAGGAAATTCTTGAAGAAGCGCGACAACGTTTTCGCCGTTCTCGGATGAAAAACTTTACATTAGCGCCTAAGTTAAGTAGAGAACGGTTTCCTATAGTAGTGGTAGATGCACCCTGCTCTGGTAGTGGGGTTTTCCGTCGCCACCCAGAGAAAAAACAGTCCTTTTCTAAGAAACAGTTAACAACTTATGTGAGAGTGCAGAAAGGAATTTTACAAGAAGCTAGTCGCTATGTAGAGCCTCGAGGACGACTTATATATATCACGTGCTCTATTCTATCTGAAGAAAACACCGATCATATTAAATACATGGAACGTTTTGGTTGGGAATTAGAAAAGATGTTAACAGTTCCTTTGGAGCCTGTGGGGGGTGATGGATTCTTTGCTGCTCATTTCCGCAAGTTATCCTAAAATCTCCATGATAGACCCTATTTTCTATAGATAATATGAGTATTTACGTTTCTTTCCTTGTTGTTTTTTTCGATATAATAGAATCAAAACGATAATGAGATAGGTTCTATAAGATAATAAGATTTTTTTTATTAGCATCCGTATTCTGTGTGCCTTCGACGGAATAATTGTTTGCTCAGCATACAAGGGTTCTGCTTTTATCTGCCGCCCTGAAAGATTGCGGAAAACCCAGTGTCCTAGAAGGTTACCCTTGTTAATCGGAAATGATGTTGCTTGAGGAACAAAATTGACGGAACATTGCACTTCCCCTTCAGATTCATAGAAGTCATAGTAAACACCCTCTGGCAAGGCAATAGAGATTTTACCTAGCTGTCCCATAGATAGAATGTAAGAATCCGTAGGGGGTATGAGGTAGCGTCGTAGCAGAGGTTCATTGAACACTGATTCACACAAGGCAATGATATCCTGATAAAGATCTCCTACAGATCCTGTATATCCCGTAGCAATCGTAATAATTTTTCGATTATTCTTACGCGCTGCAAGTAGTAAGTTTTTCCCAGCATCTTTTGTAGTGCCCGTTTTTCCTCCCAACGCCGCTGGATAATAATAAGTTGATCCAGGAAGGATTAGTTTATTAGTAGGAGATAGTATGCGTTCTGCATTCAGATTCGTTGCAGCCATTTTATAGTTGGTGGTCTGTATTATTTGGCAAAATAAAGGTTCTTTTAGAGCTTCACACATGACAAGAGTGAGATCTTTAGCAGTGGTATAGTGTGCAGGGTGATGTAAGCCGTGAGGGTTATTAAATTGTGTATTACTACAACCAATCTCTTTTAAGAACACATTCATTTCTTGCATAAACTCTTTTACAGAGCCGCAACATGCTGTTGCTAGGGCATTCGCTGCATCATTAGCAGAAACAATCAGTAAAGCATGAAACAGGTCCCAACCTGAAACTTCTTCTTTAAGTTGTAATTGTATAGTTGTGCTATCAGTTTCTAGCCAGTGAGCGGGACTACGGTACCCAGATTGTTTTTTAGCCTGAGGTGAAATAGAGGCAATAGCTTCGTGTTTTACTGTGACAAATCGATTCAAGACTTCTGGATATTTACGTAAAATAAATAAAGCAGTTGCTACTTTCGTCATGCTTGCAGGATAGATGGGAGTGTCTATATTCTTAGCATAGAGTATTTTGCCTGTCTCTGCATGTATGATAGCACCACAAGTACCTTTAATTTCTGGGAAGATAATTTCTCCATATAAAGGTGAAATAAACGCCAAAATAAAAAGATGTAACCAATAACGACTTTTAATAACTTTAATCATTGTGTCGATTTTGAAAGTTTATTACTTAGGTATTATTTATCTTCTAAATTAAAGAAAAGCTCTTGACGCCTCTTAAAATAAAGAATTACCATAAATGAGAGAGGAAATGCTATGAGTTTAGATTTTTTGGAAGAGTTTTACAAACGTTCTATTCTTAACTGTGGAACGGCATTTCCCGAGGGTTTTATGGATATAGCTGAGGTGCTATCTCAATCTGCACCCGCATCCCTAGTTAATTCTTTTAGTGATCTCCCCATTAGTGACTTCATCATTGCAGAATCTGCAGATAAACTCACTTTATTTAATTCTGATTTCGCAGTTTGGTTAGTCCCGGAGTTAGTGCAAGGAGAGGCCGTAACTCGTGGATACATAGCTTTGCATGAGCCTGAAGGTTCGTATAAGCCTGAAATGGCGTTTCAAGCAGTTGGAGAGTATAATCAGTCAGCACTAATTTTAGAGGCATTACGATTGTATCTAGAAGATATTAAAGACACGGAAAAAACTTTGCGTTCCTTTCGATTTGATAACAAATAACTAGCGAAGGGATAGATTCTAGACTTTATATGGTTAAGTATTACGGATTTTCAGAGAAACGACATTATATTTTCCTTGGCGCTCGTAAGAAAACTCATCAACAGAATTTTTTGCTAGGAATATCCCTAAACCTCCCAATTGTCGCTCCCGAAGAGATAGATTTTCCTGAAGATCAATAACAGCCGTAAATGGATTAAATGAAAAACCAGAATCTTTAATAACTACCTCTAAAATTTCTGCACTACCTAAGCAAGAAATAGAGATGTTCCCTGGAGATCCCTGATAGGCATAAGAAATAATATTTACCAACAATTCTTCGCAGGCTAATTCCATTTTCAACATCTTATCTTTTTGCAAATCATGGAATTCCGCGGATTTTTTAATAAAATTTAGCATGTTATGGAGTTCACTTAAGACGGCAGGGAAGACTGCTTCTATTTTAGAAGAGGTCATAGTATACCTGTTGGACGATAGTCTCAGCTAAGTGGGCGTATAATACACGCCAAGCGCTTTTTATAGCTTCATTATGCATTTCCAATTGCCCTAAGGAAAATTGGTGAGCATTTACTGTGCCTAAATCAGGCTCAAAATCAAAAGAGACTGATTCACGGGAGACGCATTGATCAAGAAGAATGCGTCCAGAATGATTTTCTATAAGCTGAACTTTTGCGGATACAGTTAAACGCCCCTCGTTAGAAACTATAAAATGTTTTGGGGTTGTCTCGTTAGCCTTATTTGGGGCATAAGTAAAACCAATATTCTCGTCAACAGGATTCAAGATTTCAATTTTTAAGGTATAAGCGGAACAGGCATTATTTGGACGCACAGGCAGGGAGCGTTTCCCTAACTCGTAAATCAAGGCGGAAGACAACTGCCCTAGATAATCTTGCTCAATTGGGGCAAGTGTTATGCCTTCAGTAAGTAGAGATTGACCAAGAGTAGAAAGATTTTCGGACGGCCTCAAAATAGAATATCCACTGCAAGAAGAAAGGATACTTGCAGCAGATATCAGAAAAATAAATACGGCTATTATTCGCATAGAAAGAATTTCTTTTACTAAACTAAGAAGTATGCTTCGCAATTCTATCTAATCGCTTATGGCATTTAGCCACTAAAGATGTATCTGGATAATTTCGTAAGGCAGTAGAGTAGTAGATGCTTGCGGCTTCTAACTTCTTCTTCTTCTCATAGAATCTTCCAGTTGAATATAAACCCGAAGCATAGTGTTCGCACATAGCTTGGACATTTGCAGACACTTCTGTATTCAAAGGATGATTAGGATGTTGTCTTTCCATGGCGATTTTATTCTGCTTTGCAAAATTCAGATATTGAAGATTATCAGGCTCCTTCTTAGCCTGTGCTAAGTAAATCTCAGACAAACGTAAAAAAGCTTTAGGAGACAGTTCGTGGTCAGGGAACTGTAACGTTAACTTTTTCATAGTTTTGATCGCTTCAGATAGCTCATTTTTGATAATTAGAAGATCTCCCTTTAAATATAAAGACTTTGCTCCTAAATCTTGAGTAGGAAAAGCGGTTAAAACTTCGTCATATATGCGTAAGGCATCTTGATCAGCATTTGTTAACTTAGGGAACCCTTCTAGTAAAAAAAGACGTTTGCGCTTGCCTTGAGCGAAACTCTGTGCAATAGAGTATTTCATGGAGAACAGTTCTTCAGAATATTCTGCATCCGGACGTTGCAAATAAGCAGAGAAAGCTTTATCTGCTAAATCTGGCTGGCCTTTTTTAAAATAGCAGACACCAGAGAAATATAAGGCTTTAGAGTATAAAGGATCTTGTGGGAAATGATGTGTAATCATCCCAAAGCATAACAATGCTTGTCGATAACTCTGATTTTCTAAATAACGCTGACCTTGAATGAAGTAATCGTCAGGAGAATACTGAGGGACAAATCTTTCAGGAGATAGTTTTCCAGAAAAGGGTTCAAAGGAAATAGGTTTGGCGTGGGCGCCAAAAGATAGTATTAAGAACAAAAAAACGAATTGCAGAAGGCATTTCATGATCGCGCACGAAGCTAAAATAACAAAATGTCATCATAAAAAAGAAAAACAGAATTTGTCAAATCCCTTGTCTTTGTTTTATTTACAAAACGTAATTTTTTTTATTTGATAAAACATTTTTTTATTTATTAAAATAGATAAAAAGGTTTTTTATGAAAAAGTTAGTTCTATACTTTGGAGCTTTTGTTGTATCTCTTTTTTGCGGTGTTTTTTTATGGGACCGTGTCCCAGGTGCTCAAAAAGTGATGCAAGCGACTGCTGATTACAGTATTGAAGTTCTGGAAAAAAGTTGTCGTTTAGTGCGTAAAGTTTCAGGATTTGAGAAATTACAAGTATTTGAAAGAAGAATTTCTTCAGATCAGGCTCTTGCGTTGTTCCCAGAGTATATGGATGGTAATGCGTCTGCAGAGCTGACTTTCGTGCCTCACCTACTCATGCATGTGCGGTTCTCTAGGGAAGATGGCGTAAAAAGAGGAGCAGTTAGTCAAGAAGGGATGCTGCTTTGGAATTTAGTAAATGGAGAGATGGTTCTTAATACGGGTACCTGGTCTTGTTCTAAAGGTTTTCGAGAATGTTTGATGCTGCGTGCCGATAGGCAAGACGTTTGTGTTATGCAAACATTGGCGAGTTTAGGAGGAGCAGCATCTAAGGAATCTCTTACACATGCTTTAACTATGAAAAATATTAAAGCAGATAAAGTGATTCGAGATTGTCAAAGAAAGAAACTCATTTTTACAACAGGGGGACAAATAGGAAGTCACTTCCAGCAGATGCAACCCATCAAAGGATGTACAACTACTCTCCATGCTCTTCCTGTTTGGTTGCGTAGACCTAGAAAATCATCAATATGTCAATCTCAATATTCACAAGATCGCGTACGTAATTTTGCTGGGATGATTTTTGGAAATAATTTCTTAATTATTAATAGTTCAGAAGTATTTGTCCCTGTCTATAAGATTTCCTTAACATGCCCAGACAATAGTATCCGTATTGAGTATGTAAATGCAGTGACAGGGAAGCTATTTCAAGATCTCTAATTTTTTAGCAAGTGAAGGTTAGGGGGAGTTGCGCTTCTTGCAGCTCAGTACGTAAATTTGTGACGTCTTCAGAAACAAAGTATTCCATGTCAGGAGTTATCGAAGCGATAGCGTTATTAGCCTTTGTAAATACTAGGGATAAGCTGCGTGAACCAGGATATTTCTGTAATATTTGTTTTAACAAATAGATGTGACTATGCCGTACGTGGTCAAGATCGAGAGAAAGAGTAACTTTGGAAAGCTGTTTTGTTTGCGTATTTTTTTGCATATTTACAGTCTTCCTTTGAGTTTTTGTGTCTTTGTTCATTGTTTGGGCATAAGACATTTTTTGTATCTGTGCCTTAATTTGATCGAATGCTTCATCACACTCCCGTATAATTTCTTCATTAATAAGAGCAAAGTCTTTCATCCATCGGCAAGATAAACGTAAAGAATCGCTACGTCTATCAATTAGAAGAATCGCATAAATTAAACGGTCTTCTTCTAAAATTTCTTGCTGCGCGCTATACATTTCTGGCCAAATAGGCAACTCGTATGAATCTATACCGTCACTGACGCGTAATATGGCGAATTTCTTTTGACCTTTAGAAGATAGCTTTGTGGTAATCTTATCAATTATAAATATTGTTCGGATGACAGAATTATGTGGAAGATTATCGAAGTCTCCAGCTCTCACAACAGAAAGGCGTGGAAGTACGTCTTTAACAGCATCCATGGGATGCTCAGTTAGATAGATTCCTAGTAATTCTTTTTCCTTTTTCAAGATTTCTCGTTTGGGTCGATAAATAATATCATGAGGAGGTGAAAAAGTAGTTGAAGATTCCTGGCTCATAATACCTAGAGAAAAGAAAGTCATAGTGCCAGTAGCAGCTTCTTTTTTTTCTTTAGAGATTGGATCGTAATATGCTTCTAACATTGCCTGTGCAATATCACGATTAGGCTCGAAAATATCAAAGCACCCAGCATCTATAAGACTCTCAATATGCTTCTTAGATACTTTTTTAAGATCAGAACGTTGTATGAAATCTTGGATGCTACGATAGCTCCCATTTTTTTCTCGCTCTTCTATAATATTTTCTACTAGGCCTTTGCCGATACCTTTAATCGCTCCCATAGCAAAACGAATTCCGTTACTGGTTGCAACAAAGTTTGTTCCAGACTCGTTAATGTCAGGAGGCAAGATACGAATGTCCATGCTGTGCGCTTCCTGAATTAGCTTCCCAACTTTTTCAATATCATCCGAGTCAGAGGTCAGGAGTGCCGCAAGCCACTCTTTTGGATAATTAGCTTTCAGATACGCTGTGGTATAAGTAATTAATCCATAAGCTGCAGCATGAGATTTATTGAACCCATACGAAGCAAATTTTTCCATTTTATCAAAAATGGTAGTTGCTAAGTTGGCATCGATACCATTTTGGCACGCGCGTTCACAGAACTTTTTACGTTCCTCTAGCATTTGGTTGATGTCTTTCTTTCCCATTGCGCGGCGTAAGACATCACCCTCACCGAGAGAATAACTAGCTAAAGAGCCTGCAATCTGCATCACCTGCTCTTGGTAGACCATGATGCCGTAGGTTTCTTTAAGAATAGATTCCATCAAAGGATGATCATATTCAATAATTTCTTTGCCATGTTTCCTGTTAATGAATGATGGAATCATGTCCATAGGGCCTGGGCGATACAAAGCACCTATAGCGATAATTTCTTCAAAAGAGTCTGGGCGAAGATTTTTTGCTAGTTCTTGCATCCCTTTAGATTCCATTTGGAATATCCCCATGGTTTTCCCTTGATGTAGAAGAGAAAACGTAGTTTTATCATCCAAAGGTAAAGAAGACATTTCCAATAATTTACCAGTTTTCTTATGGATTGCTGTTATAGCAATGTGAATACTGGTTAGAGTTTTTAGTCCTAAAAAATCAACTTTTAGCATTCCCACGTTCTCTACAGGTTTCATAGAGAATTGCGTAGTGATCATTGTTGAATCTTTAGATATACAAATGGGGATATGCTTAGTAAGCGGTTCTCCACAAATAATTACCCCTGCTGCATGTACACCAGTATTGCGGATAGATCCTTCTAAACGCATTGCCATATCAAGGACTTGCTTAGCTTCAGGGTCACTAAGATACAGTTCGTGTAATTCAGGATCAGATTCTAAAGCCTTGGACAAGGTAGCATTAAGTTCGGGAATATGCTTAGCTATCTGGTTGACTTTTGATAAAGGCATGTCTAACGTCCTGCCCACATCTTTGACAGCCATTTTTGCTTTCATTGTTCCGAAAGTAATAATCTGAGCGACGTTTTCTTTGCCGTGACGTTCAGTTGCGTAGTTAATTACACGCTCTCTTCCTGCCATGCAGATATCAATATCGATATCTGGATAAGACAAACGTTCAGGATTGATGAATCTCTCAAAGAATAAGTCAAAACGTATGGGTTCAATTTCTGTAATTCCTAGAAGGAAAAGCAACACAGAACCCGCCCCCGATCCTCTTCCGGGACCTACAGGAATTCCATTTGCTTTTGCCCAATGAATAATATCCCAAACGATCAGCAGATAGTCGCACATTCCTTTAGGAATGATTATTGACATTTCCATTTCTAATCGCTCTTTGACTAAAGTTAAGGGATCTTGATTTGGGAATTTTTCAGCAATATATGAAAGACGTTCAGGAGTATATTTTGTGATTAATCCTTGTTCGCAAAGTTCTCTAAGAAAGGTAGCTGAAGCTTCATACCTCTCTTCTTCTGAATAGGAATCTCGAGTTTTTAAGAATTCTGGGATATAAATGGGGTAATGTTTTTTTGAGAAATTTAATTTCAAATTACAACGTTCAGCCACGTCTAGAGTATTTGAAATTACCTCAGGATGTTCAGTAAATAAGGCTTTCATCTCTTCAGGAGATTTAAAGTAAAATTCCCTACTTCGATAAACCTTTCTTTTTGGATTAGGAATATAGGTATTTTGCTTGGCAATGCGGACTGTTTCTCCAGATTGGACATTCAATAAAATTTCATGCGCCATCCAATCATCTGGATGAATATAATGGATATCATTAGTCGCAACAGAGCGAATTCCTAAGCGATTGCTGACCTGTAGGATAGAAGAATTTATTTTATTTTGTTTGTCTATAAACTCGAAGTATTCATGTTTTAACCATTCTTCCTGAAAAGATGAGATCTTCTGATCTGACATTTTGTGTAATTGGACTTCGCTGAAAAAATCATCCCCAAAGACTTCTCGATACCAACATAAATCTTTTTCTAGAGCTTCTTCGGATTCTAGCGCTGCCTGAGCCACAGAACCAGAGAGACATGCTGATAAACACACTAAACCTTCTGAATGTTTCGATAGTAGGTCTCTATCTATCCTTGGGAAATAATAGAAGCCCTCAGTAAAAGCTAAGGACGATAGTAAGCAGAGATTGCGATACCCCTGATCATTTTTGCATAGCAAAATTAAATGCGTAGCTACACGCTGCTTTTTTTCTTTTTTTTTATCAAAACGGGAAGAGGGGGCTACGTACAGCTCGCAGCCAATAATAGGTTTGATCCCTTGATTTTCACATTCCTTGTAAAATTCTATCGCCCCGTAGAGATTTCCGTGATCTGTTAGGGCTAAGGCAGGAATTTCGTACTCTTTAGCTTTAGAAACCAAGTTTTTAATAGAGCAGGTGGCATCTAAAATAGAGTACTGCGAATGACAATGAAGAGGTATCCAAGTCAAAATAAATTCCTGCGTAAATTATTTTAGCCTTTATTTCTTAGGTTTTTTTCTGAAGCATTCCAAGTGGGTAGAAATAAAGCTAGGGTTAGTAAAGTACATGCTAACAGAATCAAGAAAAAGCCTTGCCAGCCATAATCCTGAGCAATTTTACCAAGAGGATAGCCAGAAGATGCTGCTCCGAAATATGCAAACCAACCCGCAAATCCGCTAGCAGTTCCCGCAGCCTTTTTGTGAGATAATTCAGCTGCAGCTAAACCTATCATCATTTGAGGCCCAAAAAGGAAGAAACCGATTGTAAATAATAAGGCTCCGTCTAGCCACCATAATATGTGCGTGCGGCCGTACCACATCCCTAAGATCGAGAATAACAGACCTAGAGAAAAGATAACGTTCATAGGACCACGTTTCCCTTTATTGAGCTTATCTGACAGCCACCCGGCAAGTAGCATGCCAAATAAACCACCAATCTCAAACAGAGAAACACAGAAATTTGCTTTCACCGCTGTATAATTTTTTGTCTCTATTAAGAATAGCGCACTCCAATCATTTACAGCCATACGAACAATATAGATGAAGAAAGATGCAAAAGATAGAAGCCAAATCCATTTATTCGTCAGAACATAGGTAAATAAGATATCTCTTGTCGTTAACTCTTTTTCAGCTTCTTCTTCTAGGATATCTGCTGTCGTTTCTTGATGAGGACGAGCATCTTGTTCTTTTCTATACTTTTCGATTGCAGGGAGACCCAGAGATTGTGGCGTATCTCTTAAACGATTTATTAAAATGAAACCCATCCCGATACATAAGACGCCAGGAATGAACATTGCACCGCGCCAGCCACAATAGTCAATCGCAAATCCTGTAAGAATTGGAATCAAGGCTCCACCGATATTGTGGGAGGTACTCCAAATGCTCCACCATGTACCCCGCTCTGATTTCGAGTACCAGTGAGTTAATAAGCGTGCGCAAGGAGGCCATCCCCAACCCTGAAACCAACCATTCAGCCCCCACCAAAGAGCAAAGAACAGGATAGAGGACGAACAACCGAAGAAGATGTTTGTTAGACCAGTAATAATCAATCCCAAGGCCATGAAATAGCGTGGATTGGATTGGTCTGACATAACTCCACTGACAAATTTACTAATCCCATAAGTAATGTATAGCGTACTGCCTATAATACCTAGTTGAGCCTTATCAAAGCCTAAATCAGATATTAAGGTCGGCATTGCAAAGGTGAAGCTCTTTCGCGTGAAGTAGTAGAAAACATAGCCCAGGAACATGCTGTAGAAGATCCGGACTCGCCAATACTTATACTGCTTCTTGATTAATTCTGGATCATCAATTTCTTTGATATGCTTAGGTGGCTGAAAGAATTTGGTCCAAATATTCATCATAAGATCTCGTATTTAAATATTTAATGTATCGCAACAATAATGCCTCAGATTAGCATGAGGAGGGTAAAAAAACAAGAAAGGAATGATATGTTATAATGTGCCTAATATATATATTAATTCGATAATTTTTTGTATAAACTCGGTATTACATTTGAGATTCAGTTCTAAGTAATATCATCATCATTCGGGTCGATTAGGAAGGCGTGAAAATTATAGTAATATTTTCTTTAGGGCTTCTTTGGGCTCCTCTTGTTGTGAATGAAATGGGCGATCCGTGGCTTAACGATGGAATAGAATCATTTGCTCATTCTGTTGGCATCTGTTTTTTTAATGAGAGTATTCCCTGTGAAGAAATTATTGAACCCATCATAGAGCGTTTCGATGATTGTGTCAGAAGAGTTTGATCTTTATATCTTGACGACAGAGAACGTAAAAGTTTATCTTTTCAATCCGTAATCATTGCTTTAGTAGTGGTGCCTTTCAGAAAGTCTGGCAAGCAGCTCAGTCTTTAAGTTGGGCCGGTTAATCTTCCTGTTCTAATCAAATTAAAGTTGTACAACGTGAAAGTAAGTTTACCCAAAGGGGTTTTCGATATCTTCCCCTATATAAAGGACGTTAAATCTCTGTGGCGTTCCACAGCATCCTGGCATTATGTGGAGAACATTATAAGGCAAGTCTGCGATTTGTACGGATTTTTTGAAATACGTACTCCTGTTTTTGAGAAGACAGAGCTTTTCACGCATGTTGGTGAACATAGTGATATTGTAAAAAAAGAAATGTATACGTTCCCCGATAAAAAGGGGAGGTCTTTGACCCTAAGGCCCGAAGGAACGGCGAGTGTTGTCCGTTCTTTAATAGAACATGGGGCTGAACAAAGAAGTGACAACAAATTTTATTACATTCTTCCCATGTTTCGCTACGAAAGGCAACAGTTGGGAAGATATAGGCAACATCATCAGTTTGGGGTTGAAGCTATCGGGATCCGTCATGCTTTGCGAGATGCAGAGGTTATTTCTTTGTTATGGCATTTCTATCGTGCCGTAGGTCTGCAACACATGGAGATCCAAGTGAATTTTCTAGGGGGAGCGTCTGCTAGGAAAGAGTATGATATAGTGTTAAAAAAGTACCTTGCTGATCATTTCGATCAGCTATCTCCATTGAGTCAAGAACGCTATGCAACCAATGCGCTCCGGATATTAGATTCTAAAGAAAAAGAAGACCAAGAAATTATTAACAATGCTCCATCTATTTTGGATCATGTTTCAAAAGAAGATAGGAAATATTTTGATGATGTCCTCTCTGCTTTATCTAATTTAGGAATTAAGCATACTATTAACTCAAGATTAGTGCGGGGGTTAGATTATTATACGGATCTCGTGTTTGAGGCAATAACCTCGTTTTCTGGACATTCTTATGCTTTGGGCGGTGGAGGCCGTTATGATGGTCTTGTCGCTTCTTCCGGAGGGGCGGACATCCCCGCATGCGGTTTTGGTGTAGGTTTAGAAAGAGTTATTCAAACTTTATTGGCTCAAGGGAATTTGCCTAATTTATCACCCCCTCGTTTTCGGCTGATCCCTATGGATATTACAGCAGATCATTTTTGTTTTGTTTGGGCACAGCATTTGCGGAGTCTTGCTATTCCTACTGAAATAGACTGGTCGCACAAAAAGTTAAAAATCGCTTTGAAAACTGCAGACGCTGACAATGTAACTTTTGTCTGTCCAGTTGGTGAGCGTGAAATTCTTTCGGAACAATTGACGGTAAAAAATATGGCTCTACGCCAGGAATTTTCTGGCTCTAAAGAGACAGTAGAGCAAAGGTTGCTATATGAAATACAGAACTCATCATTGTAATGAACTATCTCGGAAAAATTTAAATGAAACAGTCCGGTTGTCTGGTTGGGTCCATCGTTATCGAAATCATGGTGGGGTAGTTTTTATAGATTTACGAGATCGTTTCGGTATCACTCAAATTGTCTGCCGTGAAGAGGAAAGTCCAGAATTGCACCAATTAGTGGATACTGTCCGTTCTGAATGGGTTTTATCTGTAGAAGGTAAGGTATGTGGTCGTTTGCCAGGAATGGAAAATCCTAATCTAGTTACAGGCGACATAGAAGTAGAAATTGAGAAATTAGAAATTCTATCTCGTGCACAAAACTTGCCTTTTTCAATCTCTGATGATCACATTAATGTGAACGAAGAGCTTCGTTTAGAGTATCGTTATTTAGATATGCGTCGTGGTCAAATACTAGATCGACTAATTTGTCGACATAAAGTTATGTTGGCATGTCGTGAGTATCTAGATAAACACGGATTTATCGAAGTTGTTACTCCAGTTTTGGGGAAATCAACCCCAGAAGGCGCAAGAGACTATTTAGTGCCTTCACGTATTTACCCTGGGCAGTTTTATGCTCTTCCTCAGTCTCCTCAGATTTTCAAACAAATTCTTATGGTTGGAGGACTGGATCGTTATTTCCAAATCGCGACATGTTTCCGTGACGAAGATTTGCGAGCCGATCGTCAACCAGAGTTTGCTCAAATAGATATTGAGATGAGTTTTGGTGATCCCAATGATCTTTTCCCTATTATAGAGGATCTTGTTACTAAATTATTTGCCGTTAAGGGAATTAAAATTGATCTGCCTCTTCCTCGTATGACTTATCAAGAGGCTAAAGATTTTTATGGCACGGATAAACCTGATTTACGTTTTGGGTTAAAGTTACATGATTGTCGTGAATATGCGAAGCAGTTTACTTTCTCCATATTCTTGGATCAACTAGCTCAAGGAGGCACAATTAAAGGATTTTGTGTTCCTGGTGGTGCTGATATGTCAAGAAAACAGTTGGATATCTATACTGATTTTGTGAAACGTTATGGTGCCATGGGATTAGTTTGGATCAAAAAACAAGAAAATGGCGTATCTTCCAATGTTGCTAAGTTTGCTTCTGAGCATGTCTTTCAAGCTATGTTTGAAGAATTTGATGCCAAGGATCAGGATATTTTACTTTTAATTGCGGCTCCAGAGTCGATAGCAAATCAATCTTTAGATCATTTACGTAGGTTGATCGCGAAAGAACGTAATTTATATGACAATTCTCAGTACAAGTTCGTATGGATTACTGATTTCCCATTATTTACTAAAGAAGAAGGGAAAATTTGTTCTGAACATCATCCATTTACAGCTCCTTTAGAAGAGGATATCCCTCTGCTAGAAAGTAATCCTTTATCTGTCCGTTCTTCAAGTTATGATCTTGTGTTGAACGGTTATGAAATTGCTTCAGGTTCGCAACGTATACATAATCCAGAATTGCAGAATAAGATTTTCTCTATTTTGCAAATGTCTCCTGAAAAGATAAAAGAGAAATTTGGCTTCTTTATTGAAGCTTTAAGTTTTGGCACTCCACCGCATTTGGGTATCGCCCTAGGGTTGGATAGACTTATGATGGTATTAACTTCTGCGGAGAGTATTCGAGAAGTTATAGCATTTCCAAAAACACAACGGGCAGCTGATTTGATGATGGAAGCGCCTTCTGAAATAATGTCTTCGCAATTAAAAGAGCTAAGCATTAAGGTGGCCTCTTGAATAATTTGTTAGTGATTTGGGCCAAGGTAAGGTCAGGTTGCTCGGTATGAAGCTAAAACAATAGGAGAGAAAGACATGAAAAAACGATGGAATTTAATAGTAGCAATACTAGTTGTATCCGCATCCATCGCTTCTTGTGGAATAAGTTCGAACCCAGGTGATAAAACACAAGCTAAGTTATCAAATAGTGAAGCTAACTCTGAGCTTACCGAAAACCAAAAGTTGTCTCGTACATTCGGTCATTTGTTGGCTCGTCAGTTGCATAAGTCAGAGGATGCTGTTCTGGACATTTCTGAGGTTGCTAAAGGTCTTGAAGCAGAATTAGCATTGAAAGATGCACCTTTAACTGAGGCAGAATTTGAGGAGAAAATGGCAGAAATACAAAAGATACTTTTTGAGAAGAAATCGCAAGAAAATCTTTCACTCGCTGAAAAGTTTTTAAAGGAAAACAAAAAAAATGAAGGCGTTATAGAAGTTCAAGAGGATAAGCTTCAATATCGTATTGTTAAAGAAGGCACAGGCAAAGTATTAACAGGCCAGCCTACAGCTTTGTTGCACTACACGGGTAGTTTTATCAATGGTCAAGTATTCAGTAGTTCTGAACAAAATCAAGAACCTATTCTTTTGCCTTTGTCGCGTACTATCCCTGGTTTTGCTTTGGGTATGCAGGGGATGAAGGAAGGAGAGGTTCGTATTCTTTACATTCACCCAGATCTCGCATATGGAACTTCTGGACAATTGCCTCCTAATTCCTTGCTTATTTTCCAAATTAGCTTGATAGAAGCAACAGATGAAGTAGTGGCTGCTGTTGAAGAAACTGAATAGTTATTTATGAAGGTAGTGTTATATAATCCCGATATTCCCCAGAATACGGGGAATATCGGGAGAACATGTACTGCTCTTGGAGCAGAATTGATTTTGGTGAGGCCTCTCGGTTTCTCTTTGTTGGATAAATTTGTTAAACGTGCTGGCATGGACTATTGGGATAAGCTTGATCTTTCTGTTGTGGATTCTTTAGAAGAAGCACTAGAAGGAGTGGATCCCAGCAAGGTGTTCTGTCTTTCTACCAAGGGGAAACAGTACTATGGAGAAATGGACCTACCTTCAGATGGTGTCTATCTTTTCGGATCCGAATCCAAAGGATTGCCTGCGGATATACTTACTATTTATCAGGCCCGTTGTTATCGCTTGCCAATGAAACCAGGCATACGTTCACTCAATTTAGCAACGACGGTAGGAGTGGTGCTATACGAAGTGGTAAGACAAAACTATCAAAATTATCGGGAAGTTTTTTCTAATTTTTAAAGTCCCCGGCTTGTAAACCGAGGACATGATTTTAAGAATGTTTGTTAATTAATTTTAGCAAAGAGTCTTTATCCTTCAAACCGACTACGCGGTCTACCTCTTTTCCATCTTTAAACAAGATCAGAGTAGGAATGGAAGAAACTCCATAGGTTTCAGCCGGAGCTGGGGTATCATCGATATTGACTTTGCCAATAGAAATATTTGTTGCTTCTTCGGCCACACTATCTAGTACAGGAGATAGCATTCTGCAAGGACCACACCACTCAGCAAAAAAGTCGATAAGTACCAAGCCAGATGCAATGAACGAGTCAAAATTTTCAGCGGTTACAACTTTAACCATAATTTTCCTTTTAAAATCTATTATGTGCAGCTAAGAAGATTTGAACTTCCACAAGCCTAAGCTCACTAGAACCTGAATCTAGCGCGTCTACCGATTCCGCCATAGCTGCGTTGCTCGAGATTGTAGACATAGGCTAAAAAAAACACAATCTCAGAAAGTTTTCAAAAAAAGAGGTAAAAAAACTCCTGTGTTGATGGGGATACCTTTATGTTCAACATAATTCTCTGCTTATGTTAGTATGGTTGATTTAATGCGAACTTAAGAAGAGATCTAAGGGTATTTACCTTTGGATGAAGAATATAAAAGAATAAAAATCTCAAAAATAGTTGCATTTGTGATACGTGGTTATAGATTCGCAACTGTTTGAGTACCAATGAGTGGCAGCTACTATCTTTGATAGTTGTTTTGACCGGAATTGCTTCATTAGCTGAAAAAGGGATAAGCATGGAAATTTCTGGAAACATCAAGCAAAAACTTCTCCAGTTTTTGGGGAAACAAAAAACACCAGAATTATTGTCTGCGTATCTTTTCTATTTGGAACAAGCTTTACACTTGAAGCCTGTAGTTTTTGTGCGCGATAAAGTGATTTTTAAAACTCCAGAGGATGCGATCCGTATTCTTGAGAAAGATAAAAAAGTTTGGCGCGAAACAGAGATACAGATTTGTTCAGGCAAGCCAGAAGTTAATGAACATACGAAAAGAATTTACATATGTCCTTTTACCGGCAAGGTATTCGCCGATAACGTTTACGCTAATCCTCAGGATGCTATTTACGATTGGTTGTCTTCCTGTCCGCAAAATACTGAACGTCAGAGTGGCGTTCGCGTGAAACGGTTTTTAGTGTCTGATGATCCAAATGTTATAAAAGAATATATAATCCCTCCAAAGCAGCCTATTGTAAAAACGGTGTTCGCTTCGGCCGTTACAGGAAAGTTATTCCATAGTTTAGATACTTTAGTAGAGGATTTTGTTTCTTCGTATTTACGCCCTATGACGTTAGAAGAAGTGCAAAATCAGAATAAGTTTCAATTGGAAGGTAGCTTTTTGTCCTTGCTGCAAGACGCTCTGGTAGAAGATAAGATTGCTGAGTTTATTGAGAGTTTGGCGGATGATACAGCGTTTCATGTGTATATTAGTCAATGGATAGATACAGAAGAGTAACCCATTCTTCTCAGGAAACTGCAGATATCGGTGCTAGGTTAGGAAAACAGCTCCCCCCGGGCGCTGTTTTGTTGTTATTTGGCGATTATGGTGTTGGTAAGACTGAGTTTGTTCGTGGCGTTGCTCAGGCATTCCTAGGTGAGACATTAGCTCAAGAAGTCGCGAGCCCGTCATTTTCTTTGCTCCATGTATATGGTGAACAGCCTCGTAGGATTTGCCATTATGATCTTTATCGGATCAGTCCTGACGTTGAAGTCAGCCTTTTGTTTCAGGATGCCGAAGAAGAGGATGTATTGTGTATTGAATGGCCAATGGATATTGTTTGTCCTAGGTTTCGAGACGTTATACACATACGTATAGAAAACTTGACAGCTAATCGTAGACAAGTAGAGATTGAAAGCACCTCTCTGTCGATATCAGAAATATTTAGGGAATAAAAAACCATGACTTTACTAAAGGATGCGGTTTTCGTTTGCTTAGATTGCGAAATGACCGGACTAGATGTAAAAAAAGATCGGATTATTGAGTTTGCCGCAGTTCGTTTTACTTTTGATAGCGTTATTGATTCTATTGAGCACCTCATTAATCCAGATCGAGTTGTATCTGCAGAGTCTCAACGCATACATCGTATATCTGATGCCATGCTAAAAGATCAGCCAAAGATTGCAGAAGTATTCCCTAAGATTAAAGCTTTTTTGAAAGAGGGCGATTACATTGTAGGACACAGTGTAGGGTTTGATATTCAAGTTTTGTCGCAAGAGGCAGAAAGAATAGGAGATAGTTTCCTATCTAAGTATTTAATAGTCGATACTTTAAGGTTGGCCAAGGAATACGGTGATAGTCCGAATAATTCATTAGAATCCTTGGCGGTTCATTTTAATGTTCCTTATGATGGCAATCACCGTGCAATGAAAGATGTGCAAATCAATATCAGCATTTTTAAACATTTGTGTAAGCGTTTTCGTACTGTAGAACAATTGAAACAAATCTTGTCAAAACCCATTAAAATGAAATATATGCCCTTAGGTAAGTACAAAGGTCGTTGCTTCTCTGAAATTCCTCTTTCTTATCTACAATGGGTGGCGAAAATGGATTTTGATGCAGATTTGTTGTTCTCTATCCGTCATGAAATCAAGCAACGTCAAAAAGGTACAGGATTTGCTCAAATGAATAATCCGTTCATGGAATTATAAAATTCCAACGCTCGTCTCTAGTTAATGAATTTCTTGATTTTCTTTTTCTGTGCAGTTAGTATCCGGCCGGAGACAAATCGTGAAATTTTCTCGGAGGAAGCCAATTAATGCTCAAGAAAAAGCCAGTATCTTTTAGCTGCATTGATGGCCACATTTATAAAATTTTCCCTAACGACTTAAACGCTAATAATACTGTTTTTGGTGGTTTATTGATGAGTTTGCTTGATCGTTTAGCTCTTGTTGTGGCGGAACGACATGCAGAGTGTATCTGTGTAACTGCTTTCGTTGATGCTTTATGTTTCTATGCCCCTGCTTACATGGGAGAAAATCTCGTATGCAAGGCCGCTGTAAATAGAACTTGGAAAACTTCTTTAGAAGTAGGCGTAAAAGTGTGGGCAGAGAATATATATAAGCAAGAAAGGCGTCATATTACATCCGCATATTTTACGTTCGTTGCTGTAGATGGGAATAATTCTCCCACTTTAGTGCATCAAATTGTTCCAGAAACTGCGGAAGAAAAAAGACGTTATGAAGAAGCTGACAAACGACGGCAGGCTCGGTTGAACCTCAATAGGCGAGATAGCAGTGTTTAGAACCTTTAGTTTTCTCTTCTCTTTGGTTCTTCTTGTATTTGCTCAACCTGATATTAGTCCTCTGTTTTGCTTGTTTGGTAGCATTCTAGGTTATGGATTTCTTTGGTATAGTTTAGGGTCGTCAGGCAAACAATTATCTACAAAACTTATTTTTGCTTTATCTTTTTTGTGGTCATTCACCATTGAAGGAATCCATTTTTCTTGGATGCTCTCGGATGTTTGTG
Source organism: Chlamydia ibidis 10-1398/6 (assembly GCF_000454725.1). Classification (NCBI taxonomy): domain Bacteria; kingdom Pseudomonadati; phylum Chlamydiota; class Chlamydiia; order Chlamydiales; family Chlamydiaceae; genus Chlamydia; species Chlamydia ibidis. The sequence continues at coordinate 165,535 of NZ_APJW01000001.1, forward strand.
TAGGAAAAATTATTTATGTTGTTTGGTTCGCTCTTTGTACTATTCTAGCCACTTTGTTTTCGGTGTTTTCTTGCCTCATCATATTCTGTGTGCGTAAAAATCATACCCGAATTTTATGGGCTATTCCTGGTTTATGGGTGCTAGTAGAAATGTTTCGATTTTACGGCCTTTTTTCCGGAATGTCATTAGATTATCTAGGATGGCCTATTTCTGCGACTGCATATGGGAGGCAGTTTGGTGGATTTCTGGGATGGGCAGGACAAAGTTATGTGGTTATGGCAACAGGGATTAGCTGGTATTTATCATTGTTGCGTAAGAATAGTGCGAAATACTTATGGTCATTTTTTTCCTGTCTTCCTTACTTACTGGGCGGAGTATATTATGAGTATGTGAATTATCATTTTCATGATGATCCTACAATGCGTGTTGCAGTTGTTCAGACGGGAATTTCACCACAAAACGGTTCTCAGGTTTCGGCAATGCAGATTTGGAAACATGTCTTGCATCTATCTTCTCAAATTACTATGCCCGTCGATCTTATTGTATTCCCAGAGGTGTCTTTCCCCTGTGGAATTAATAAAAGAATTATCCCGGTTAATGAGGTAAATAAAATACTCCCAGATTTAACCAACAGCAGTGGGGGCGAGGGTTATCTAACTAATTTTGATTTAGTACATATGTTGGCACAAAGATTCTCTTGTTCTGTGCTTGTGGGCCTAGAACGTTGGGAGCCTACTGATCGAGGTGTTTATCTTTACAATGCCGCAGAATGTGTTTCTCCTACAGGTGTTGTAGTAGGATATGATAAGCAAATTTTGGTCCCAGGTGGGGAGTATATCCCTTGTGGGAAGCTAGGATGGGCGGTGTGTAAGAAATATTTTCCAGAATATGCTCTTGCATGTCAAAGAATCCCTGGGTCACGTTCAGGTGTCTTAGAAGTAGAAGGAATTACTAAAGTAGGAGTGTCGATATGCTACGAAGAAACTTTCGGAAGTTTGTTGCGCAGGTATAAAATTGCAGGAGCACGATTATTAGTAAACCTGACTAACGATGGGTGGTATCCTAGATCTAGGCTTCCTCAGGTCCATTTTTTTCATGGCATTTTACGTAATCAAGAATTAGGTATGCCTTGCGTAAGAGCATGTCATACGGGTACTACTGCTGTGGTTGATTCGCTAGGTAGAATTTTAAAAGCTCTTCCTTGTGAAACCAAACAACAGCAACCAATTCCTGGTATACTCCAAGTATTATTACCTCTCTACAATTATAAAACTCCCTATACATTTTGGGGAGATCTTCCTATGGTATTATTAGGAATCATTTCTTTAGTATGGATAGTAATCTATTTTGGATATCACTTGCTTGCTAAAAAAGAAAAAGGATAATATACGAATTCTCTTTGTCAGGTTTTTGCATGTTAGAACGAGCTCAAAGAACGTTAAAGCGCAAGGTACGATATTCGGGGGTGGGAATCCACTTGGGCATATCGGCAACTCTGACTTTAGAACCTGCTGAAGAAAACGCCGGAATAGTTTTTTGCCGGTCCGATATCCAAGGCAGTTACATTCCTGCTTGTTTATCTCATGTTTGTAATACGGGACGTAGTACTACTTTGTCGGCAGGTAATGCCACTATTACTACTGTTGAACATCTTCTCGCTGCTCTCAGATCTCATAATATTGATAATGTGATTGTTCGTTGTGATCAGGAAGAGATCCCAATTGGTGATGGTAGCTCAAAGATTTTTACTCAGTTGATCGATGAAGCTGGGATTCGCGAGCAGTCTGCGAGTGTCCCAGTTGTTACGTTGTCACAACCTGTATACTATCAGTCTCAAGAGAGTTTTCTAGCAGCTTTCCCTTCTGAAGAGTCAAAGATTTCTTATACTCTGCATTATCCGCAAAGTCGTACTATAGGAACTCAGTATCGCTCATTCGTAGTCACAGAGGAAGTATTTCGTAAGGAAATAGCTCCTTGTAGGACATTCGCTCTCTACAATGAGTTGTGTTTTCTTATGGATCGAGGGTTGATAGGTGGAGGATGCTTGGAGAATGCTGTGGTCTTTAAAGATGATGGGATTATTAGTAGAGGAGAGTTGCGATTCCCAGACGAGCCTGTAAGGCATAAGATTCTGGATTTAATAGGTGATTTATCTTTAGTTGGGCGCCCATTTATCGCGCATGTTGTTGCTGTCGGTTCGGGCCATTTTTCTAACGTTGCTTTGGGTAGAAAAATTTTAGAAGTATTGCAATCTTAAGAAATGAGTAATGATGAGAGAGGCATCTGTAATTAAATTACGAGAATTATTAAACTTACTGCCGCACCGGTATCCATTTCTGTTAGTAGACAAGGTGTTGTCTTATGATGTGGAAAAGCGCTCGATTGTTGCACAAAAAAATGTAACGATCAATGAGCCTTTTTTTGTAGGGCATTTCCCTGAGGCACCTATCATGCCAGGAGTACTGATATTAGAAGCTTTAGCGCAAGCTGCTGGAGTATTGCTCGGGGTTATTTTAGAAAATGATAGGAATAAAAGGTTGGCTTTGTTTTTAGGAATCCAAAAAGCAAAGTTTCGGCAAGCAGTGAAGCCTGGAGACGTTCTTACGTTGCACGCAGAGTTTTTGGTTATATCTTCGAAAGGAGGAAAAGCTTTGGCTCGTGCGTGTGTGGATTCTCAGGTTGTCGCTGAAGGAGAGCTTAGCTTTGCTCTTGTAGATAAGGAATCCATACAGTAACGGAGATATATGACGAACATTCACCCAACAGCAATTATTGAGCCTGGGGCCCAGATCGGAGAGAATGTTGTTATTGAGCCGTATGTTGTAGTCAAATCTACCGTGACTCTTTGTGATAATGTCGTCATCAAGTCTTATGCATATCTTGATGGGCACACCACGGTTGGTCGGGGTACAACAATATGGCCGTCTGCAATGATAGGGAATAAACCTCAGGATCTTAAATATCGTGGGGAAAAGACCTATGTCACGATTGGTGAAAATTGTGAAATTCGAGAGTTTGCGATTATCACATCGTCTACATTTGAGGGGACGACCGTTTCTATCGGGAATAATTGTTTAATTATGCCCTGGGCTCATGTTGCTCACAACTGTACTCTAGGAAACAATGTGGTTTTAAGTAATCATGCTCAATTAGCTGGACATGTGCAAGTCGGAGACTATGTAATTATCGGTGGCATGGTTGGAGTGCATCAATTTGTCCGAATTGGGGATCACGCTATGGTAGGGGCTTTGAGTGGCGTGCGTCGCGATGTGCCTCCTTATACCATAGGAGCTGGTAACCCTTATCAACTAGGAGGAATCAATAAGGTTGGTTTGCAAAGACGCCAGATTCCTTTTGAGACCCGTTTAGCTTTGATTAAAGTATTTAAGCGAATTTATCGTTCAGGCGATGGGTTCTTTGAGTGTCTTTCTGAAGTTCGAGATGAATACGGTCATATTCCTGAAGTGCAAAATTTTGTTCAGTTTTGTCAAAATCCTAGCAAGCGTGGGATAGAGCGTGGTGCTGATAAAGCAGCTCTACAGCAAGAAGATAGTCTAGATAAAGAAGGAGTTTTAATTGAAACTTAAAGTCGTTTACTTTGGTACGCCTCATTTTGCTGCGACAGTTTTGCAGGGGCTCCTTAATTACGACGTGAACATTATTGGCGTGGTTACTAGAGCAGATAAACCACAGAAGCGTTCTTCTCGTTTGATTCCTTCCCCAGTAAAATCTTTGGCACTATCTAGAAATATCCCATTGCTTCAGCCAGAGAAAGCTTCGGATCCGCACTTTATTAACCAATTGCAAGCTTTTGAAGCTGATGTGTTCCTAGTAGTTGCTTACGGTGCAATTTTGCGTCAGACAGTATTAGATTTACCCCGTTTCGGATGTTATAATCTACACGCTGGCTTGTTGCCCGCTTACCGTGGCGCAGCTCCTATACAAAGATGTATTATGGATGGTGCTACGGAATCAGGAAATACAGTGATTCGCATGGATTCTGGCATGGATACTGGAGATATTGCCAACGTAGCCCGTGTTTCTATTGGCCCGGATATGACTGCTGGAGATTTAGCAGCTGCCCTAGCTTCTCAAGGGGCAGAAATTCTAATAAAGACTTTAAATCAAATTGTTGATGGGAGCATTCAACATACCCCACAAGACTCTTCTAAAGCTTCTCTTGCTCCCAAGTTGAGCAAAGAGGAGGGGTTCATTCACTGGAATTATCCTGCTCAACAGGTTTATGCACACATTCGTGGAGTGACTCCAGCTCCCGGTGCCTGGATTCGTTTTTCTTATCAAGAAAAACCAGCTAAAAGGCTTGTTATCCGTAACGCTCGATTAGCGGCCTTTTCTGGGCATTACGGTGCCCCAGGAGAAATTAGCGTATCAGACGCCGGAGACGTGCTTATAGCGTGCTCTGAAGGGGCTATTGCTTTGCAAGAGGTGCAACCAGAAGGAAAGGCAGCAATGGATATTAAAGCTTTTATTAATGGTTATAATCTTTCAAAATTAAAATTAATTTTTGAAAAATAGAGCTAATTTTAATTTTGTTTCAAGTTAGTTTATTCGATTAATGTGTTTTATGGTATATTCATTACTATTATTCTATGAATAATGGTTTTTAAGCCTGAATCCTTCTAAGGAGGTGAGTATGTCTGTAGTAATGCAAATTTTGCGTACAGGAGGTTCGGTAGCTTTTGCGAAAGTTCCTGCGCAAGTAGCTCCATCTGCTTCTTCTAGTTCTTCTAATTGCTTAAAGCAATTGCTGTTTAACGGTAATAATAAGTTGGCGCGCTTTGTGGGTGGAACTAAGAATGTTGACAAAGCTTTGAAGTTAACCAAGTCTGTTTCTGAGGTTGTTCAGGCTTCTCTAGAGGTCTCAGGAGATGCAGGGATAGCGCACGCTACAGCAAAGAATATTGCTGGTGGTGTAGGAACGGCGCGTTCATTTATAGCCCTGACTAATGCATTTAATGGTGCACTTCCTGGGTGCATCCGTTCTACAAAAGAGTGTTTTTCGCATGTTAAACAATGTTTTGGTCCTTCAGAGGGAATGGAAGCTGCGTTTGCTAATTCGAAAACTCCTAAAGCTTATAATAAGATCTATTTGAATAAGAGAGATCACATTCTTGCTGCTGTTAGAGAGGGGTGTTCTGCTGTTGGATCTGCAACTTTCCTAGCTACCTTCGGCGCCGTACGTCCTGTTTTATTGGCAAATAAACTTTCTGGAAAACAGTTTTTGTGTTCCGATGCTAAAACTCAATTAAATAATTCTGTAACTTATATGATGACAGCGAATCATGCTGCCAGTGTTATTGGTTCGGCAGTAGGTATTGCTGCGGAACGCATTGCTTATGAGCGTGCCATCAGTAGTTTAGGCCATTCTTCCGAAGCTTATGGTTGGTCAGTAGAGAATCGTTTGGATGTCGAAGCAAGTTTGAAACAGTCATATATCTCTGAAGTCAAAAAAGCTGTTCTGACAATTTTAGAAAAAGGACTTGAGTTAATAGCGGATATTGTTAAGTTGGTTCCAACAGGATTATCAGCTGCGGGCCAAATGATTGTTACATCTAGTTTGGTCACTGTATCTAGCTGTGTTGGCCTTTACTGTGCTTGGTCAAAGTCGTAAGAAATATTTTTCTATATCTGGTTTTTTTGATAAATCGCTTCTAAACTTTAGAAGCGATTTTTATTTATTCGCAAATAAGAGTTTTATAAGAGCTATTTATCTTTCTGGTCTTAAAGCTTTCCCTGCTTTTTCTTATTGTAAAAATCTTCTCCCTTTGATAATCTTTCCCCTTATTTTCTTAAGGAAAAGTCTCTTTTTCTTTTTGAAGAATTCTACAAGTAAAGTACTGGAACGGTTTGCCTAGTTATTCTCACTAGGTGCGGACAAGTCATTGTGTTAATGGGTAATTATTATGCGGTCTCAGCTTAGCTTAATGGGGAAAAAAGAAGGTATGATCCATATCTTCGACAAGGATGGAAATCTTGTTGCGTGTTCAGTAATTAGCGTAGGACCTAATGTAGTTACTCAGATAAAAGATGCAACGACCGACGGTTATAGCGCTGTTCAGGTCGGGGCTGACGAAGTTTGTGCGCCTGAAAAAACTTTAGAAAAGCGTTTTTCTAAGCCTAAGCTTGGCCATTTAAAAAAGTCTGGTTCTCGCGTCTTTCGTTTTTTAAAAGAGGTTCGTCTTTCTGAGGAGGCTGCTTCTGCTGTTTCTTTGGGAGATGAGTTTGGCTTGGAAGTCTTGGAAGGTGTTTCTTCCGTAGATGTTAGTGGAGTTTCTAAGGGTAAGGGCTTTCAAGGAGTTATGAAGAAATATGGTTTTCGGGGTGGTCCTGGAAGTCATGGTTCTGGTTTTCATCGTCATGCAGGTTCTATAGGAATGCGTTCTACTCCGGGTCGCTGTTTCCCTGGAAGTAAGCGTCCTAGTCATATGGGTGCTGAGAACGTGACGGTTGCAAATTTAGAAATTGTGAAAATAGATTTAGATAAAAAAGTGTTGCTGGTGAAAGGGGCAATCCCTGGTTCCAAGGGGTCTGTTGTTGTTGTCAAACGTTCTTCCAGGGCTAAAGGGTAATACAGAAGAGGTCCTAATGGTTTTATTATCAAAGTTCGATTTTTTGGGGAATAAGACGGGAGAAGTCGAGTTGTCGGATGCTTTGTTTGCTGAAGAGGGAAATGGGCTCCAATTAGTTAAGGATTATCTTGTCGCCATTCAGGCGAACAAGAGGCAGTGGTCTGCTTGTACGAGGAATCGTTCAGAGGTGAGTCATTCTACTAAGAAACCTTTCAGGCAAAAGGGCACTGGGAATGCTCGTCAAGGATGTTTGGCTGCTCCTCAGTTTCGTGGTGGGGGCATTGTTTTTGGTCCTAAGCCTAAGTTTGATCAGCATGTGCGCATTAATCGTAAGGAAAAGCGTGCGGCTATTCGCCTCTTGTTAGCTCAGAAGATTCAGGCTAACAAACTAGTTGTTGCTGATGATAGTGTGTTTGTAAGTAGTCTGTCAGCGCCAAAGACAAAAGAAGCTTTGAGGTTTTTGAAGGCTTGTAATGTTGAGTGTCGTGGAGCTTTGTTTATAGACGACTTAGATCATGCGGGTAGCAATGAAAATTTGAGATTAAGTTTGCGTAATCTGTCGGCTGTTCGTGGTTTTACTTATGGAGTGAACGTGAACGGATACGATTTGGCTTCAGCTCGAAGTGTTGTGATTTCTGAGAAGGCTCTCAGCGAGCTCGCCGGGCGTCTTATTTCTGGGATGAAAGATTAGTTAGAAGGAAACGCAGGATATGAAAGATCCTTATGATGTAATCAAGCGGCATTATGTGACTGAGAAGGCTAAGACGCTTGAGAGTTTAAGTTTAGGTAGTGGTCAAGGAAAGAAGAAAGGAAGTTTTTGCAAGCATCCGAAGTATACTTTCGTAGTGGCCGCTAATGCAACAAAGCCTCTAATTGCGCAAGCTGTAGAGTCTATTTATGCTGATAAGAAAGTAAAAGTGAAAAGTGTAAACACGATATGTGTGAAGCCTCAGCCAGCCCGAATGATCCGTGGTAGACGGAAAGGAAAGACTGCAGGATTTAAGAAGGCAATAGTAACCTTCTATGAAGGCCATTCTATCGGGTAAAGTATCAGAGGAAGAAAAACATGTTTAAAAAGTTTAAGCCAGTAACCCCAGGGACTAGACAGTTGGTTCTTCCTTCTTTTGAGGAATTGACGACTCAAGGAGAGTTAGAGGGTAGTAAGTCTAAAAGAAGCGTTCGTCCTAATAAAAAACTTTCGTTTTTTAAAAAAAGTTCTGGTGGTCGTGATAATTTAGGCCATATTTCTTGTCGCCATAGGGGCGGCGGAGTGAAGCGTCTTTATCGAATTATTGATTTTAAAAGGAATAAAGACGGGATCGAAGCCAAAGTAGTTTCCGTTGAATACGATCCTAATCGTTCTGCTTACATTGCTTTGCTTAACTATGCTGATGGAGAAAAGCGTTATATTCTTGCTCCTAAAGGTATTAAGCGTGGAGATCGTGTTATTTCCGGAGAAGGTAGTCCGTTTAAGGTTGGTTGTTGTATGACTCTAAAGAGTATGCCTTTAGGGTTGTCTGTGCATAATATTGAAATGCGTCCGTTTTCTGGGGGAAAGTTAGTAAGATCTGCAGGTTTGGCTGCACAGATTATTGCTAAGACTCCAGGTTATGTTACTTTAAAAATGCCTTCAGGCGAATTTCGTATGTTGAACGAAGGCTGTCGTGCAACTATCGGCGAAGTTTCTAATGCAGACCATAATTTGCGCGTTGATGGTAAAGCGGGAAGACGTCGCTGGAAGGGTGTTCGTCCTACAGTCAGAGGTACTGCGATGAATCCGGTTGATCACCCACATGGTGGTGGTGAAGGTCGTCATAATGGTTACATCCCACGAACTCCATGGGGTAAGGTAACGAAAGGGTTGAAAACCCGTAATAAGCGAAAAAGTAATAAATGGATTGTTAAAGATCGAAGGAAGTAAGAACTATGAGTAGATCGTTAAGAAAAGGTCCTTTTGTTGATCACCACCTTTTGAAAAAGGTGCGTGCTATGAACTTAGAAGAGAAAAAGACCCCAATTAAAACTTGGTCTCGTCGCTCTATGATTACTCCCGAGATGATCGGCCATACTTTTGAAGTTCATAATGGAAAGAAGTTTCTGACAGTTTTTGTTTCAGAAACTATGGTCGGACATAAGTTGGGTGAGTTTTCTCCAACGAGAATATTTAAAAGTCATCCCGTGAAAAAAGGGTAAGTCTAAAGGAGACGTGTCATGTTTAAAGCGACGGCCCGCTACATCCGGCTTCAGCCTCGTAAGGCTCGACTAGCTGCTGGGCTTATGAGAAATTTGAGCGTTAAAGAAGCGCGAGAACAACTAAGTTTTTCTCAGTTGAAAGCGGGAAGATGTTTAATAAAAGTTTTAGATAGTGCTGTAGCTAACGCTGAGTCGAATTGTAATTTGAAAAGCGAAAATCTGAGTGTCATCGAAGTCAGAGTGGATGCGGGGCCTGTATATAAGCGAAGTAAGTCTAAGAGCCGGGGAGGACGTTCCCCTATTTTAAAACGCACCAGCCATTTAACTGTTATCGTTGGTGAAAAGGAGCGTTAGGAGAGAGTTATGGGTCAGAAAGGATGTCCAATTGGTTTTCGTACAGCTGTTACAAAAAAATGGCGTTCCTTGTGGTACGGGAATAAGCAAGAATTTGGAAAGTTTCTTATTGAAGATGTAAAGATTCGAGAATTTTTAAGAAAGAAGCCTTCTTGCCAAGGAGCAGCTGGTTTTGTGGTCAGACGAATGAGCGGCAAGATTGAGGTTACCATTCAAACTGCCCGCCCAGGATTAGTCATCGGAAAGAAAGGCGCGGAAGTAGATCTTCTCAAGGAAGAGCTTCGCAAGCTTACAGGAAAAGAAGTTTGGGTAGAGATTGCTGAAGTTAAGAGGCCGGAGTTAAATGCAAAATTGGTCGCTGACAATATTGCAAGACAAATTGAGCGCAGGGTTTCTTTCAGACGTGCTATGAAGAAGGCTATGCAATCTGTTATGGATGCTGGTGCTATTGGAGTCAAAATCCAAGTTTCTGGAAGGTTGGCTGGAGCGGAGATCGCTCGTTCTGAATGGTATAAAAATGGCCGGGTTCCTTTACATACGTTAAGGGCTGACATTGATTATGCTACAGCTTCTGCGGAAACTACTTACGGCATTATTGGTGTAAAAGTTTGGATTAATCTTGGAGAAAAAACTTCTACGACTGGTAGCAATGCCAATGTTACCGCCCCAGCAGCGGTGTCTTAAGAGTTGTAAACAAGGGTACGTGAATTATTATGTTAATGCCTAAACGAACAAAATTTCGTAAACAACAAAAGGGGCAATTTGCGGGTCTAAGTAAAGGCGCTACTTTTGTTGATTTTGGCGAATTTGGAATGCAAACTCTAGAGCGCGGTTGGGTAACTAGCCGTCAGATTGAAGCTTGTAGGGTTGCTATTAATAGACACTTAAAGCGTAAGGGAAAGGTATGGATTCGTATTTTCCCCGATAAAAGTGTCACAAAAAAGCCTGCTGAAACACGCATGGGTAAAGGTAAAGGGGCTCCGGATCACTGGGTAGCCGTGGTGCGTCCAGGCCGCATACTTTTTGAAGTGGCTAACGTATCAAGGGAAGATGCTCAAGATGCTTTAAGACGGGCTGCAGCAAAATTAGGAATAAGAACACGTTTTGTTAAGCGGGTAGAAAGGGTATAACAGTATGACAGCAAAGAAGAGTCTGTTAGCTACACTCAGAGAAAAGAGTGAGGCTGATTTAGATGCGTTTATTCATGAACAGAAAAAAGCTCTTTTTGCTTTGAGAGCAGAGGCTGTTTTGGAAAATAAGGCAGTAAAAACACATCTGTTTTCTATGTACAAGAAAAGTATCGCTCGAGCTCTAACAGTGAAACAAGAAAAAAAGGATAGAGTCCATGACTAGTGAATTAAGAGGTCTTAGAAAGACTAAAATCGGTGTGGTTGTCTCCTTGAAAATGGAAAAGACTGTAGTGGTTCGTGTGGAGAGAGTGTACTCGCATCCTCAATACGCTAAAGTTGTTCGTGATTCTAAAAAGTACTATGCGCATAACGAATTAGAGCTTTCTGAAGGCGATAAGGTTCGTATTCAAGAAACTCGTCCCTTGTCTAAGTTGAAGAGATGGCGTGTTGTTGAGCGAGTAAGTTAGTTTGGCAGGTTAGTTAGCAACATTGGGTAGATAGAATTATGATCCAACAAGAGAGTCAATTAAAAGTTGCCGATAATACCGGGGCTAAGAGGGTAAAGTGTTTTAAAGTTTTAGGTGGATCTCGTAGACGTTATGCTACAGTTGGCGACGTTATCGTGTGTTCTGTCAGAGATGTTGAGCCTGATAGTTCCGTAAAAAAAGGCGACGTGGTTAAGGCTGTAATCGTTCGAACTCGTCGAGATATCAAAAGAAAAGACGGTTCTACTTTAAGATTCGATACGAATAGCTGTGTAATTATCGATGATAAAGGCAATCCCAAAGGAACGCGAATTTTTGGCCCTGTAGCACGAGAAATCCGTGACAGAGGTTTTATTAAAATTAGCTCTTTGGCTCCTGAGGTGATTTAAGGATAAGAGAAGATATGAAAAGACGTAGCATTTGTGTTGGTGATACAGTACACGTAATAACTGGAAACGACAAAGGTAAGCAGGGTAAGGTTTTATCTTTTATCAAAGAAAAAGATAAGGTCGTCGTTGAAGGCGTTAATGTTCGTACTAAAAACATTAAACGTAGTCAGGAAAATCCCAAAGGAAAAAGGATTAGTATTGAAGCGCCAATACATATTTCTAATGTTCGTTTAAGTATAAATGGGGCGCCCGCAAAACTTGTGGTCAAAAATACTGAGAAAGGGCGGGAGTTATGGAACAAGGCTCCTGATGGTACTGTCGCACTATACCGTTTGGTAAAAGAGAGAAAGGGTTAATATGAGCAGGTTAAAAAAACTCTATACTGAAGAGATCCGAAAGACTCTACAAGAAAAGTTTAATTATGAAAATGTTATGCAAATCCCTGTTCTTAAGAAAATTGTCGTAAGCATGGGGCTTGCTGAAGCTGCTAAAGATAAAAACCTATTCCAGGCTCATTTAGAGGAGCTGGCCTTAATTTCTGGGCAAAAACCATTAGTAACTAAAGCAAGAAATTCTATAGCAGGGTTTAAGCTCCGTGCAGGCCAAGGGATTGGAGCGAAGGTAACTTTACGCGGTGTTCGTATGTACGATTTTATGGATCGTTTTTGTAACATCGTTTCTCCAAGGATTCGTGACTTCCGTGGATTTTCGGATAAAGGAGATGGGCGAGGATGCTACTCTTTAGGGATTGATGATCAGCAAATTTTCCCAGAAGTAGATTTAGATCGCGTGAAGAGATCTCAGGGTATGAATATTACCTGGGTAACCACTGCACGAACAGATGTCGAATGCACTACTCTGTTAGAGTTGATGGGTTTGCGTTTTAAGAAGGCTCAATAAGGGAGATAAGAAATCGGTATGGGCATGACAAGTGATTCTATAGCAGATTTGTTGACACGCATTCGTAACGCATTAATGGCGGAGCATTTGTATGTGGACGTAGAACATAGTAAGATGCGTGAGGCAATTGTAAGAATTCTTAAACAACATGGGTTCGTTGCTCACTATTTAGTAAAAGAAGAGAACCGCAAGTCTACGATGCGCGTGTTTTTGCAGTATAATGATGATCGTAAGCCTGTGATACATCAGTTAAAGAGAGTATCTAAGCCTTCTAGAAGAGTCTATGTATCGGCAGACAAGATTCCTTACGTGTTTGGTAACATGGGAATTTCTGTATTGTCTACTTCTCAGGGTGTTCTAGAGGGAGCTGCCGCTCGTGCTAAAAATGTTGGTGGTGAGTTGCTCTGTTTAGTTTGGTAACAGGATAAAAGAATTTTATAGGACGGTAAGGAATGTCTCGTAAAGCTCGAGACCCTATTGTGCTCCCTCAAGGAGTAGAGGTCTCCATTCAAAATGATGAAATCTTGGTAAAAGGTCCTAAGGGCTCTCTGAAGCAAAAGTTAGCTAAAGAAGTTGAGATAAACATTCAGGACAGAGAGATTTTTGTGTGTGCAGCAGCTCATGTTGTTGATCGGCCAAGCCGTATGCAGGGATTGTATTGGGCTTTAATTTCTAATATGGTTCATGGGGTACATACGGGATTTGAAAAACGTCTTGAAATGATTGGGGTTGGTTTTAGAGCAGCTGTTCAAGGATCTGTTTTAGATTTGTCAATAGGTGTGTCTCATCCTATGAAGCTAGCAATTCCTGAAGAGTTACAAGTATCCGTAGAGAAAAATACTTTAATCTCTGTCAAAGGAATTAATAAGCAATTAGTAGGGGAATTTGCTGCTACTATTCGTGCTAAACGCCCTCCTGAGCCCTATAAAGGAAAAGGTATTCGCTACGAGAATGAATATGTACGTCGTAAAGCTGGAAAGGCTGCTAAGACAGGTAAAAAATAGTAGTGTAGGGAAGTTAGGCTATGGAAAGTTCGTTGTTTAAAAAGTCTTTAAAGAAAACACGTAGAGCTTTAAGGGTACGTAAAGCTTTGAAGGGCTCTGCTGTTAGACCTCGTTTGTCTGTTGTAAAGACGAATAAACATATCTACGTACAGTTAATAGACGATTCTGTTGGTAAAACTTTGGCTTCTGTCTCAACTATTGCTAAGTCGAGCAAAGTTGCTGGGTTAACAAAAAAGAATCAAGATGTCGCTAGGCTTCTTGGCGCTAAAATTGCTGAGTTAGGGAAAAACCTTCAAGTAGATCGAGTTGTGTTCGATCGTGGGCCATTCAGATATCACGGAATTATTGCTATGGTTGCTGATGGTGCTAGAGAGGGTGGATTACAGTTTTAATGAAGGTTTAAAGAGATGACGTTATCAAAGAATTCTCATAAGGAAGAGCAGCTAGAAGAGAAAGTTCTTTTTGTCAATCGTTGTGCTAAGGTCGTTAAGGGTGGACGTAAGTTTAGCTTTTCGGCTCTTATTTTAGTGGGTGATGGCAAAGGGCGTTTAGGTTACGGTTTTGCTAAGGCTAATGAATTAACTGACGCTATTCGCAAAGGTGGAGAGGCTGCCAGAAAGAATTTGATGAACATCTATTCCTTAGAGAATGGTTCGATCCCTCATGAAGTGTTTGTTCATCATGATGGGGCTCAATTACTTCTGAAGCCTGCAAAGCCAGGGACTGGTATTGTCGCAGGTTCCCGTATTCGTTTAATTTTGGAAATGGCTGGAGTCAAAAATATTGTTGCAAAGAGCTTAGGTTCTAACAATCCTATGAACCAGGTTAAAGCTGCTTTTAAGGCTCTTAAAGAACTTACTAGTAGAAAAGATATTTTAAATAGAAGAGCGGTTAAAAATGATTAAGTTAGAATCATTGCAAGATCCTTCGCCACGTAAGCGAAGAAAAAAGATATTAGGTAGAGGGCCTTCTTCTGGGCATGGCAAGACTAGTTGTCGTGGACACAAAGGGGACGGAAGCCGTTCTGGGTATAAGCGTCGCTTTGGTTACGAAGGGGGAGGGGTTCCTTTATACAGAAGAATACCTACGAGGGGATTTTCTCATACTCGTTTTGACAAATGCGTTGAAGAGATTACTACTCAACGTTTAGCTCTTTTGTTTAATGATGGAGAAGAAATTACTTTAGAATCTCTGAAACAAAAGAAGGCTATAGATAAACACGCTGTTCGAGTTAAAGTCATCTTCAAGGGTAGTCTAGGGAAAACATTTATCTGGAATGATGCTAACGTGGTATTGTCTCGAGGAGTTCAGAACCTCATTAGTGGTGTAAGATAAAAGTGTTAGAGCCTAGTTATGACAACGTTACGACAGATATTTTCGATTAGTGAGTTAAGACAGAGGTTGTTTTTTACTTTTACATTGCTCGCTGTTTGCAGGATTGGTGTGTTTATTCCTGTTCCAGGGATCAATGGGGAGCGTGCTGTTGCCTACTTCAAGCAGTTATTAGGCTCTAGCCAAAATTTGTTTCAGTTAGCAGATATTTTTTCTGGCGGAGCTTTCGCTCAAATGACTGTGATAGCCTTGGGAGTGGTCCCTTATATTTCTGCTTCTATCATTGTCCAGTTATTGTTAGTGTTTATGCCATCTCTGCAAAGAGAGATGCGAGAATCTCCTGATCAAGGGAAGAGAAAGATAGGCCGACTTACTCGCTTATTTACCGTAGGTTTAGCTGTTATTCAGTCCTTGCTGTTTGCAAAGTTTGCATTGAAAATGAATGCTGTCATCCCGGGAATTGTTTTGCCTACTCTTCTGTCTTTTAAGATGTTGGGAATTCCAGTGGCTTTCTATATGATCACTGTTATTGCTATGACAACGGGTACTTTGTTGTTAATGTGGATAGGTGAACAAATTTCTGATAAGGGAATCGGTAACGGTGTTAGTTTGATTATTAGCTTGGGTATTCTCGCTTCCTTCCCTTCAGTTATAGGATCAATTTTTAATAAGCTGAGTTTACATTCTCAGGATTCTGCTCAACTGGGATTAGTTTCGTTGTTATTACTTTGCGGTATCTTCGTCATGGTTTTAGTAACAACTATTCTCATCATTGAAGGAGTAAGAAAAATTCCTGTGCAGTATGCTCGTAGGGTAATCGGTAGAAGAGAAATTCCTGGTGGTGGTTCTTATTTACCTCTCAAGGTAAATTATGCGGGAGTTATCCCTGTTATTTTTGCTTCCTCCTTGCTGATGTTTCCTGCTACGATCGGACAGTTTATGTCCTCGGACTCCTCTTGGTTTAGGCGCTTGGCAGCGATGTTGTCTCCTGGAGGATGGGTATACTCTTTATGTTACGTACTACTTATCATATTTTTTACCTATTTTTGGACGGCGACTCAATTTCATCCAGAGCAAATTGCCTCTGAAATGAAGAAGAATAGCGCATTTATTCCAGGTATTCGGCAAGGAAGACCAACGCAGACATATCTAGAATATACGATGAATCGTGTTACTCTTCTCGGCGCAGTTTTTTTGGCTGTGGTTGCTATCTTGCCATCTATTTTGGGGCGAGTTTTGCATATAGATTCTAATGTTAGTTATTTTCTAGGTGGCACCGCGATGCTAATCGTTGTTGGGGTTGTTCTAGATACTATGAAGCAAATCGATGCCTTTTTGTTGATGCGTCGTTATGATAGCTTTTTAAAAAAAGATCGTCCGAAAGGAAGACATTGAAAAATAACAATTTTTGACCTAAGATGCTTATACTACTTTAAGGGAGGCCCTGCGTATGCCACGCATCATCGGAATTGATATTCCTGCGAAGAAAAAATTAAAAATAAGTCTTACATATATTTATGGGATAGGGCCAGCTCTTTCTAAAGAGATTATTGCTAAGCTGCAGTTAAATCCTGATGCAAGAGCTGCCGAATTAACGGAAGAAGAAATTGGCCGTCTCAATTCGCTCTTGCAGTCGGAGTATGCCGTCGAAGGAGATTTGCGACGTCGTGTACAATCCGATATTAAAAGATTAATAGCTATCCATTCTTATAGAGGACAAAGGCATCGACTTTCATTGCCTGTACGAGGGCAGAGAACGAAGACAAATTCTCGTACGCGTAAAGGTAAGCGTAAAACAGTTGCGGGTAAGAAGAAATAATTTTGTTTAGGAGAACGTGTTTTGGTTAAAAATCAGGCGCAGAAAAAAGGCGTAAAAAGAAAACAATTAAAGAACATCCCTTCAGGCGTCGTTCATGTTAAGGCTACGTTCAATAACACGATCGTATCTATAACAGATCCTGCAGGTAATGTGATCTCTTGGGCTTCGGCTGGAAAAGTTGGGTATTCTGGGTCTCGCAAGTCATCTGCCTTCGCTGCGACGGTGGCTGCACAAGACGCGGCAAAGATTGCCATGAACTCCGGGTTGAAAGAAGTTGAAGTGTGTTTGAAAGGCACTGGAGCTGGTAGAGAATCTGCGGTTCGAGCTCTAATAGCTGCTGGTTTAGTAGTTTCCGTCATCCGTGACGAAACTCCTGTTCCTCATAATGGTTGTCGGCCAAGAAAAAGGCGCAGAGTTTAGTTTTAGGGAGGAGGATCGGGATGTCAGATAGTTCGCAAAATTTACTTTACGATAAGTTCGAGTTGCCTGAGACAGTTAAAATGATGCCTGTCGAGGGAGTTTCTAGTTCAATTGACAAAGTTGCTCGCTTCGTAGCAGAGCCTTTGGAAAAAGGAATGGGGCACACTCTGGGCAATGCATTAAGAAGGGCGCTTTTAATTAGTTTAGAAGCTCCTGCTATTATCTCATTTTCTATGACCGGTGTTTTGCATGAGTACATGGCAATAGACGGTGTTATAGAAGATGTTACTAATATTATTTTGAATTTAAAGGGCGCTCTGTTGAAAAAGTATCCTTTTCAAGACAGTGAAGATGGAAGGGCTACTAAGTTGTTGCGTGCGAAAATAGCTATTGATGCGTCTGATTTGGCTGCAGCTGGTGGTCAGCGAGCTGTCACTTTAGCTAATTTGTTGCAAGAGAGCGGTTTTGAAGCGGTAAATCCTGATCATGTGATATTTACTGTTACGCAGCCGATGCAAGCAGATGTTACTTTAAGGGTGGCTTTCGGAAGAGGATATACCGCTTCGGAGAGAATAGTGCTTGAGGACAAAGGAGCGCATGAGATTGTTTTAGATGCTGCATTTTCTCCTGTTGTTTTAGTAAACTACTTTGTAGAAGACACTCGCGTCGGTCAAGATACAGATTTTGATCGTTTAGTTTTGCAAGTTGAAACTGATGGTAGGGTATCGCCTAAAGAAGCTCTGGCATTTTCCACTCAGATTTTAACAAAACATTTTTCCATTTTTGAGAAAATGGATGAGAAAAAGATAGTTTTTGAAGAGTCTGTTTCTATTGAGAAAGAGAATAAAGACGATATTCTTCATAAGTTGGTTCTAGGAATCAACGAGATCGAGCTTTCTGTGAGATCTACGAATTGTTTATCCAATGCAAATATTGAGACCATTGGGGAATTGGTTATTATGGCCGAGCCTCGTTTGCTTCAGTTTAGAAATTTCGGTAAAAAATCTCTTTGTGAAATTAAAAATAAGCTGAAAGAGATGAAGCTAGAACTCGGCATGGATCTTAGTCAGTTCGGTGTTGGTTTGGACAATGTGAAAGAAAAAATGAAATGGTATGCCGAGAGAATTCGGTCAAAAAATACCAAGGGATAGAAGGGTATGCAACACGCTAGAAAAAAATTTAGAGTAGGCCGTACTTCTGCACATAATCGTTGTATGTTGGCTAATATGTTGAAGTCTTTAATTCACGAAGGACGAATTGAGACCACGTTGCCTAAAGCCAAAGAGTTGCGTCGTCATGCAGATAAAATAATTACTCTCGCTAAAAAGAATACCTTAGCAGCTAGGCGTTTAGCTGTAGGTAAACTTATGGTGCGATATAATGCGTTGACGAGTAAAGAGGCTAGACAAGCTAAGAATGGTGATTTTTCAGCTTATAATGTAGATCGTTTAGTGATAAATAAACTGTTTGATGAGTTGCGTCCTCGTTTTAGCGAAAGGAATGGTGGTTACACACGCATTTTAAAAACGCAAAATAGGGTTGGTGATAATGCTCAAAAGTGTATTATAGAATTTTTAGCCGATTAAGGCTGTTTTTTCTAAGAACACTGAGTATTAGGGATTAGCGATGAGAGTAGTAATTAACGGTTTTGGGCGAATTGGCCGTCTGGTTTTAAGACAAATTCTAAAAAGAAATTCTCCTATAGAAGTTGTTGCTATTAACGACCTAGTCTCTGGTGATGCTCTTACTTATCTATTCAAACATGATTCTACCCACGGTCGCTTTGACGTCAAAGTATCCCATGAAGATGGGTGTTTAGTGGTTGGTCAGAGAAAGATACAGTTCTTAGCTGAGCGTGATGTTCAAAAATTACCTTGGGGAGATCTTGGTGTTGATGCTGTTGTTGAGAGCACCGGGCTATTTACAAAAGAAGAAGATGCTGCCAAGCACCTTGCTTCTGGTGCTAAGAGAGTGGTGATCACTGCTCCAGCAAAGGGTAATGTTCCTACGTTCGTAATGGGAGTTAATGAACATAAATTTGACCCTAAAAATGATTTGATTATTTCGAATGCATCCTGCACCACAAATTGTCTTGCTCCTTTAGCCAAAGTGTTACTAGATCGTTTTGGTATAGAGGAAGGACTCATGACGACTGTGCATGCTGCTACGGCCACTCAAAGTGTCGTAGACGGTCCTTCTAAGAAAGATTGGCGAGGTGGTAGAGGTTCTTTACAAAATATTATACCAGCTTCTACCGGCGCTGCTAAGGCTGTTGCTTTATGTCTTCCAGAGCTAAAAGGAAAGTTGACTGGTATGGCTTTTCGAGTGCCTGTAGCTGATGTGTCTGTGGTTGACTTGACAGTGAAATTGACAGCATCTACTACGTATGAGGATATCTGTGTAGCTATCAAACATGCTTCTGAGACTAATTTACGGGGAATTCTAGGCTATACTGATGAAGAAGTTGTCTCGTCTGATTTTATAGGTTGTGAATATTCTTCTATATTTGATGCAGGTGCAGGTATCGCTTTAACAGATCGTTTCTTCAAGTTAGTTGCGTGGTATGATAATGAAATAGGCTATGCGACGCGCATAGTTGACTTATTAGAGTATGTAGCGAAAAGCTCTAAATAAAAAGGTTTAATTTGTGTATTTTACAAGAGATCCAGTTATAGAGACTGTTATTACTTCCAGGGAAGGATATAAATTATCGGTGCGCAATACGAAGCACCTTTCGCAAGATCCATTTGTTGTAGAAGCTATTGAGGTTATTTCCTTAGGGAATACTTGTTTTTTCCGTAATTGTGACCATGGCAAGCCATTCATTGTTCCTGCTGCAGATTATGAAGTTATGGAAGTTCGTGACACAAGGATCAATCTCAAAGCTGTTGGATTGGATCGAGGAGTGAAGATTGCTGGCGGTAGAGAAGGTCTAATGAGATTGACGAAAGTGGCGCCTGTCGAAGAGAAGTATGAAGTTAGTGAAGAGCTCAGGGGTAGTGAGCCTTCTACTTCCCCAGTCGTTAAGAAAGAAAAGAAGGAATCTCGTAAATCTGAGAAGTGGAAAGAAAAGAAGAAGCAGGGACGAAGAAAAAATAATAAAGAAATAGCTGAAGCTGCGGGTGCTTCTCAGGAAGTCATTGATACTGTCACAGAAGAGATTTGGGAAGAATCGCAGGCAAATAAGCTTGAAGATGATAAGAAGTTCTCTTTACTTCCACCTCCTTCAAAGCTTATTTCTGAAGTGTTTTCCCAAGGTTCACCTGGTCAATCAGTTACTTCTGCTGATTTAGATGAGTCTTTACATGTATTGGTTAATGAAAGTAGCGAGATTATCAATGCATTGCTATCAGCCGAACCTATTGTCTCTCTTCCAGAGGACGAGGAAGTAAACTTAGCTGCTGATGAAGAGCTTCCTACACCTTGTTCTCCAGAAGAAGACTGATTTAGATTTTTGGTATTCTTATACTTGAAATCCATTGATCTAGAAATTGTTGTATGATAAGCTTCTTCTTGAGTTTCTTTTGGGACGTTTTATAGTTTTCCCTTGTTTTGGCAAGGGATATCGCTCAGATGGTGGAATGGTAGACACTAGGGACTTAAAATCCCTTGGGCTTATGCCCGTGCAAGTTCGAGTCTTGTTCTGAGCACTTTTTCTTAGTCACTTTCTTCTTCCCTTTACAGAGATATTTTCTACTTATTACTTTGATAACGGCATCTGTTTTGTGATTTTTTGATGTCTGTCCAATGGTCAGAAAATCGTTAGTGACCACAAAACATCTTTATAGTAACATCCTTGTGTTGTCTCTTTTAACACGTGTTGAATTTGCGTGCTGATAAAGCTGTCAATGGTTATTTGGTGCGCGTGATGACTTGAGAATTCAGATTAGTCGGTTCCCGGGTTAGAGACGATAAGTCACGTATATGTTTATTTAATACGCTAACAATAAAGAAGACTATGTCATCTGTTAAGAAAAAACGAAGACTAAAAATTGCCAAGCATAAGCGAAAAAAAAGACGCCGAAGAGATCGTCATAAAAATAAATAGTTGATTGGTTTATGTGGACTCACCCAATTAGTTATGATGTTATTGTAGTTGGGGCAGGGCATGCAGGTTGTGAGGCGGCCTATTGTGCGGCAAAGATGGGTGCCTCGGTCCTTTTATTGACCTCTAATCTAGATACTATTGCCAAGTTAAGTTGTAATCCTGCTGTTGGAGGAATAGGTAAGGGTCATATTGTTCGAGAGATTGATGCTCTGGGCGGCATTATGGCGGAAGTTACTGACCTCTCGGGTATACAGTTTCGTATTTTGAACCAGACAAAAGGACCTGCGGTTCGAGCTCCAAGAGCTCAGGTTGATAAGCAGCTTTACCATGTTCATATGAAACGTTTACTAGAGAATGTTTCGGGACTTCATATCATGCAAGGGACGGTTGATTCTCTGCTTGATAACAGTAGCGGGGTTCTTGGTGTTTCTACGAAAGAGGGAGTGTCTTACCTTGGGAAGACTGTTATCCTGTCTTCTGGCACGTTTATGCGAGGGTTGATTCACATAGGTAGTCGCAATTTTTCTGGTGGACGTTTAGGAGACCCGGCAACCAATGGATTGTCTTCAGCATTGAAAGAAAGAGGGTTCCCGTTAAGCCGTTTAAAAACGGGTACGCCTCCTCGTCTGCTTGCCTCTTCTATAGATTTTTCTGTAACTGAAGAGCAGCCAGGGGATCTTGGTGTGGGGTTTGTACATAGAAGCGAGCCCTTCGTTCCTCCTTTGCCTCAAGTGTCTTGTCATATTACGCATACTACCGAAAAGACGAAAGATATTATATCCCATAATTTAAGCTGTTCTGCTCTCTATGGCGGTAAGATAGAAGGAGTAGGCCCTAGATATTGTCCTTCTATAGAAGATAAGATAGTTAAGTTTTCTGATAAAGAACGCCATCATGTTTTTATAGAGCCTGAGGGTATTAATACTCAGGAGGTTTATGTTAATGGCCTGTCTACTTCAATGCCGTTTCGTATCCAATACGAAATGATTCGTTCTGTTCGTGGTTTAGAAAACGCAGTAATTACACGTCCTGCATATGCAATCGAGTATGATTATGTTCACGGCAATGTGATTCATCCTACTATGGAGAGCAAATTAGTAGAGGGACTTTTTTTGTGCGGTCAGATTAATGGAACCACAGGTTACGAAGAAGCCGCTGCTCAGGGATTGGTAGCAGGAATTAATGCTGTAAATAAGGTGCTAGGACGTCCGGCATTTGTCCCTTCGCGTCAGGAGTCTTATATTGGTGTGATGTTAGATGATCTCACCACACAAGTATTGGATGAGCCTTATCGTATGTTTACAGGGCGTGCTGAGCATAGATTGTTATTGAGGCAGGATAATGCTTACATGCGCTTATCTCATTATGGTCGTGATTTAGGTTTATTGTCCAAAGACCGTTACGAGATGTTTGAAAGTCAAAAGCAACTTATTGAGCAAGAGAAGGCCCGTCTTTCCAAGGTTTTCAAGCATTATGGTAGCTCAGTTGTCTCTCTAGCTAAGGTATTGTGTCGCCCAGAAGTATCTTATGAAATTTTACATGCTACTTTTCCTGAAGATGTACAGGACCTCGGACCGATATTGAATGCATCGTTAGAGATGGAAATCAAATACGCTGGTTATATAGATCGCCAAAAAGCATTAATTCATAGCTTATCCAAAGCGGAAAACATGTTAATTCCTGAAGGCTTTGATTATAACCAAATCTCGGCTCTTAGTTTAGAGGCTAGAGAGAAGCTGACGAAATTTACACCGCGAACTATAGGATCTGCCTCTAGAATATCTGGTATTGCTAATGCGGATATTCAGGTTCTTATGATTGCCTTGAAAAAGTATGCTCATCAATGATTGTTTTTTAATAGATCTTCAGGGAACTTCAATTTTCAAACAATTGCAAATAGAAGAAGCATTATTGCGTAATTCACGAGATAATTTTTGTATTATCAATAATGGTATTCCTGACGCAATTGTTTTAGGCATATCTAGAAAAATTCAGGATGATGTTAATTTGCATAATGCGCGTTGTGATGATGTCTCTATTTTTAGACGCTATACTGGTGGAGGGACTGTTTTTATCGATGCAGACACCCTAGTGGTTACTTGGATTATGAACACAGATTTTGCAATGCATGCTCAAGATATTTTGCAATGGACCTACCCAATATACGCTAGAATCTTGCCAGAAACATTTAGAATTCAAGAAAATGATTATACGTTAGGCGAGAAAAAAATAGGTGGAAATGCTCAATACGTTCAAAAAGGCCGTTGGGTACACCATACAACTTTTTTATGGGATATAAACATCAAAAAGCTTGTCCGTTACCTTCCGTTACCTAAAAAGCAACCTGAATATAGAAAGCAAAGGTCGCATTATGATTTTCTCACTATTTTACGGCCCTGGTTCCCTAAACAAGAAGATTTTTTTAATGCATTGAGAGCTTCTGCAAGTGCCCACATATTTTGGAAAGATTGCCCACAAGCTATGATTCAACAGGCGCTTGAGAAGCCTCACCGTAAATCGACAATTGTATTATGAAAACCTTACTTGCTGGCATTCATAATTTCTGTTTTACTGAAGAAGTAGCTAATTTCAATTCTTGCATTTTCTAGACTATCGGAACCATGTACAGCATTGATACCGATAGATTCCCCAAATTGCGATCGAATCGTTCCTGGAGTCGCTTCTGCAGGATTTGTTGCTCCCATGAGTTCACGGTTGCGTGCAACGGCATTTTCTCCTTCAAGAACCATAACAACTGCAGGACCAGAAATCATAAAATCTACGAGTTCTTGGAAGAAAGGACGAGATTTGTGTACGGCGTAAAAACCTTCTGCTTCTTTAGAAGATAGGTGGACCATTTTCATAGCAGCTACACGCAATCCAGATTTTTCAAAAATCGCAATAATCTCGCCAATATGAGATTTGCTCACAGAATCAGGCTTGATGATAGATAGCGTTTGTTCCATACGTATAAAATCTCCTTAAACAAAAATGAAGTAAATGTGAGGAAATTATATCACGATTCTAAGGAAAGTCTAGCTCTTGTTAGTGGTTTGCAAGTTCTTTTTTAGAGCAAGAGGTAAAATTTCTGACAGGGAAGTATAGCCAGGAAATTCTCTGATTGCTTCCGCAAGCATTCTCTCCGCAATAGTTTTTGTATATCCTAAAGCCGATAGGGCTTTTACACCCTCATCCAAAACAGATGAAGAGAATTTAGATAATGTTGGTGATGATGTTGTGGAATCTAAAGGTAATAAGTCTGCAAGCTTTTGTTTTAAATCTACCATAAGCTTTTCGGCAGTTTTTTTCCCTATACCAGGGACAGAAGCAATTGCTTTAATATTTTCAGATCTGGCTATTACACACAGTTCCGCCAAAGGAAAGCGGTTTAAAATGGCTAAGCCAGTTTTTGGCCCTATTCCTGCAAATGAGATAAGAATACGAAAGCATTCACGTTCTCCGCGAGAAGGGAACCCATACAATGTGTGCTCTGTTTCACGAACAATAGTATGTGTATACGAGAGAATATTACTTTGTAATTGGCTAGATAATTCTGCAAGCCATCGTTCTGTGATTGAGATACTAAATCCGATACCTTGGCATTCCAAAACTATCGTGCTGGCACTTACATAAACAAGATTTCCACGAATATAGTCGTACACTATTACGCTCCAATGATAGAAGAAAAAGCCCCTACGTGGGTATGACATATTGCTAAGGAAAAAGCATCAGCAACATCTTCAAATTTAGCATCTAAAATATCAGGAATATTAAGTATTTTACTAACCATGAGTTGGACTTGTTGTTTGCTAGCATTACCTTTACCAACAACAGCTTTTTTAGCAACATTCGGCGTATACTCAAATACGGGAATATTTTTTAAAGAGGCAGCTAGTAGAATAATTCCTCTTGCCATGCCAAGTTTAATAGTACTTTGAGGATTTTTATGCACATATTGAGTTTCTAATACTACGGCATCTGGTTGAATATTTTCTATCACTTCAGAAATAGTTAAGAATAATTGCTTATAGCGGTTTGCTAGATCTTTCTTAGGAGATAAACGGATGGCTCCATAGCTATGAGCACGAATTTGATAGCGCATTTCTACCGCGATGATTCCATACCCAGTAACCTGTGTCCCTGGATCGATTCCCATGATTAATTGTGGCATTAACTTTATCTAACCTGATTGGGTCCTAATATTAATGTTCAAATAGTTGTGACCTAGGAATTTTCTTCCATAATAGAAAGATACCAAGAATGAGTTTACATCAGTATTTTTATTTGTCTAACACTCACTAAAGCATACCTAAGATATCCAATCAGACATAGTCTAATATATTTCAGATTCTGAGAATTTAGTTGTTAGTTTGTCTATCTGTTCTTCTAGGACCTTAATTTTATGCTCGTAACATAATCGGCGTCCTTCACTGATTTCCGTTTGTTGTATACTTTCAACAAGATCTCGTTTTAATTCATCAATAATATCGTTTTGATGACGTGCTTGTTGTAGTTTTTCTGCTAGACGGTTTTGTAGCCAACTATTTTCATTTTGTAGTTTTTCAATTTGTTGTTGTCTTTGTTCATCGCGAAATAAATAGTCTTTTTTTAGTTCAAGATATTTATTTTCCCAGTCAGTAAGAGCATCTTTAGAAGATGATGCCGAAGGCTTATCTAATAGAATTGTGTTACTCATCCTGCTGCATACTTCAGATAGAGTGTTACACGCGTACTGCCATTCAACGAGATCAGCATCTTTTAGTCGACAAAGCAACAAAAGCATGGATCGAGAGTAATTATCATAGCTATTAGGAAGAAGGGGAGAGGGGTTGCTTGACCACAGAGAAGACAGATGCAGCTTAATTGCCGATAAGAGCCGCCGCAAAGGAATACCTCTAAATTTAATTAGACATTCGTGTCTATAGCACAGAAAAGAGTTCTTGTCTTAGGTTCTCAAGTAAGAAAAAATAGTTTCGGGCGTTCTCTTGATCTAAATACGGATTTGTACGTCATATTGTGATGATTTAAGAAAGCAAAAGAAATGCCATTTTTATTATTGGGCGAATAGAAAAGGCTACTCAGAAAACTCGAAAGCCGCATGATTTCTAAAACGTGCGAGTTCTTTTTCAAAAACTAAAGGAACAGTACCTATGGATCCGTGGCGATTCTTAGCAACAATCAGTTCAGCTGTGCCAGGCTTATCGTTAGGATCATAATACTCGCGTCGTAATAAAAACATGACTAAATCAGAATCTTGTTCAATGCTTCCACTTTCCCTAAGATCACTCATCATCGGACGATGGTTAGCGCGATCCTCAACTTTTCTGGAAAGCTGAGATAGACAAAGGATCGGGATATTCAACTCTCGTGCCAGAGTTTTTAACATTCTAGAAATTTCCGCTATTTCTGTTTGACGACTTTCTGCTGATCGTAGAGTTCCAGAACCAGAAAGCAGCTGAAGATAATCAATAATAAGAAATTGAATGTCATAACTTTCTTTCATTCTACGTGCACGAGCCCGAAGGTCTGTTACTTTGAGTCCTGGCTGGTCATCGATTAAAAGTTTGTGCTCTTGCATTTCATTAACTACTGTCACAATACGTTGAAAATCATGACCAGAAAGATCACCAAGATGGATTTTTTTGGAATCAACCTCTGCTCGGGAACATATAATACGATGAATGAGCTGATCTACAGTCATTTCCAAGGAAAAAATTCCGATAGGAAGTCGATTTTGAAAACACATATTTTCGGCAATATTTAATGCCAAAGCGGTCTTTCCCATTGCAGGTCGTGCCGCTAAAATCATAAGGTTAGAAGGAGAAAAACCATTAATCATTTTATCTAGGTCGATAAAGTGAGTCGGAATCCCCGATATGGGTAAAGCATGTCCAGAATGAGCATGTTTTAGGAAGGCTTCCTGTTTTTCCTGTAGTTCAACAAGAAAAGGCTTATCTTCCGCAGAGGTCAAACCTCGTAACCTATCTGCTACTAACACATAGGGGCTTAATGAGGTAGTTTGACTGATTTTAAACAAAGCATTTTGGGCTTCATCCAGAGCTACAGCTACATCTTTAGGTTCTTCAGCAGCTTTTTTCTCAATTTCCTTGGCTGCTGAGATCATTTTCCTTAAGACAGACTTAGATAAAATGATTTGGATATACTCTTCAAGGTAAGCTGCTGTTCCTGCATAGTTAGCTAGTGAGATCAGATAAGTAGGCCCGCCGATTACAGATAGCTGATTCTTACGCTTAAGTTCTTCACCAGCAAGATGGATATCTATGGGACGATCGTGTTTGAAAGCATCATTCAATACACGGAAGATAACCTTATGTTCAAGGTAGTAAAAATCATCTTCATTCAGCTGGTTAGCTGCGAGATTTAGATGGTTTATGTTGGTTAACATGCAACCAAGAACAATCCTTTCTGATTCCTTAGAGTTAGGAGCAGAAGGAAGAAGAGTAGGATCTTTTTCAAGCTTGGTGGACATAAGTTTCCAACGGTAATACCATTAACTTACTACTGTCTAGCATTTCACTAGAGTTACAACGATGTACGTGCTTTCCTAAGACGTACTTAAAATAAAATCAATGAAAAGTTTCCCAGGGGCCGTATTCAAAGACAACCAAGGATTATACAGAGAGTAGGATAACAAATAAAGTAGGTATGTTAAGATTCTAGAACAAGCATAGTTTTTTTATTTCATAGTGGGATTATCCTTGTAAGAAATTAATCTTTGTCTATGCTATATGCTTGCGGGTGCGCCACCTGCATGCGTTTACGTGATTATTAAGGAAAGATGGCTGAGTGGTCGAAAGTACGTCCCTGCTAAGGACGCGTACCCCTAAAGGGTACCGAGGGTTCGAATCCCTCTCTTTCCGTTTTTTCTTAGGGTTCTCTTGAGAAAGCTGGCTAATCTTTGTTTTTGTAAATTTTTTCTCTAAAATATACATGAAAGCTTGTAAGGTGATTCTTAAAGAAGAGAATGCCATCAGAGGGGTAGGGATTAACTCTATACTTGCCTCTAGACCTAGTTTGCTTTATAATGCCTTCTTTTAACTAGTATTAAGTCTTCTAGCAAAGATTACGTTAGTCACAATGATGAGACAATTTTGCAATTTTCTTTCTCTGTCGCGAGTAGGGCTAGCTGTATTCTTTTGTTGTGAGACAGTCTACTTCCGTCTTCTGGCCATTCTTGGAGGAATGGCCAGTGATATCTTAGACGGGTATCTTGCGCGTCGATATAAAGCAACCAGCCGCCTGGGATCTATATTAGATCCCGCTACAGATAAGTTTTTTGTTTTTGTTTGCGTTGCTATGCTTTATTGGGAGGGTTCTCTTTCCCTTGCTCATCTAGTTCTTATTTTCTCTCGCGATCTCTTCTTAGTTTTATTCGCTGTATATCTTTCTAGTGTGCGTGGATGGAAGGGGTACGATTGCAGCGCGCTTGCTTGCGGCAAGATCTTTACATTTGCGCAGTTCGCTATTTTATTGGGGGCTACAGCTGGGATGAGTATTCCAGCTACCTGGTTAACACCATTAATTATTCTAGGTTTGCTCTACTTCTTAGAAAGAATAATAGATTATAAAAAGAGGTGCTTAGATTAAATATGCAAGTAGAATTTTGACTCTAGTTGATCATAGGAACATCTTGTATTTTAGGTGTCGTTTGGTTATAATATCGCCCTCTACTTTTATTAAAGTCTTTTAATTATGCCTAGTCGTTTGCGTTCTAAGCAGCATCGCCATAGCAATAAGATTGCGGGATCTCTTGGGCATAACTTTTTAATTTTCTATTTGTTACGCACTATAATATTGGGAAGGAGCTTATGCAGTCATCAGAAGTGAAACCCTTTTCAAGACTACGGGCGTATTTCTGTCCCATTTACCGATCAGAGTTTCCGAAATTTCTTCCTCTTTTTGGTTTAGCCTTCTTCGTAGGTTTCAACTACTGTCTTCTCAAGAGTATGAAAGATACGTTGGTAGTAGTAGGGTCGGGTGCAGGTGCAGAGGTAATCCCGTTCTTGAAGGTTTGGGGGACGGTCCCCGGCGCTGTTATTGTTACCATGATCTATGGATGGTTAAGTAGTCGGTATCCCAGGGATACCGTTTTTTATTCCTTCGTAGGCACATTCCTAGGTTTCTTTCTGCTTTTTGCCGTAGTCATTTATCCTATGGGAGATGCTATTCACCTGGACTATATTGGTGATAAGCTACAGGATATTTTGCCTGAGGGGCTAAGAGGATTTATCGTAATGATCCGTTACTGGAGTTATAGTTTGTACTACGTCATGTCCGAGTTATGGAGTTCTGTAGTGCTCTCTACTCTCTTTTGGGGTTTTGCTAATGAAGTAACAAATGTCAAAGAGGCTGGAAGATTTTATGCCTTAATTAACACTGGTTTAAACCTATCCTCGATATTTGCTGGTGAGACTTCTTATTGGTTGGGGCAATACTCGCTAATTCATCTTCCATTTGTGAAAGACCGTTGGCACGAGGTTATGCTTATTTTGACAACTTTAGTTGTGTTAGGCGGCCTCTGCATGATTCGGTTGTACTACAAAGTTCACTCCATAACTAAGTATTCTAGCTGTGATCTATCGGATTGCTCGGAACAAGAGGAAAGCATTGCTTCGATTAAAGCGAAAAAGAAAGGTAAGAAGACAAAAACTAAGAGTTTATTCATGTGCCTTCTTCGTTCGCGCTACCTTCTTGGTATCGCTATCATAGTTCTGTCTTACAATCTCGTTATTCATTTGTTCGAAGTCGTTTGGAAAGATCAGGTAAGTCAAGTTTATACCACACGTGTAGAATTTAATGGCTATATGAGTAGGATTACAACTTTGATAGGTGTCGTGTCAGTCCTCACAGCTATTTTTATGTCAGGACAAAGTATTCGTAGGTGGGGATGGACCTTTGGAGCTATGGCGACTCCTTTAGTATTGTTAGTTACTGGCAGTCTATTTTTCGGAGTAGTTTTCGCTGTTCGAGGAGATATTAGAATCTTTGGCGGCTTGTCTCAGACAGCACCTTTAATGATCGCTGCCTGGATAGGCGGTATGCAAAACGTTTTATCCAGAGGAGCAAAATTTAGTTTCTTTGACCAGACAAAAGAAATGGCTTTTATCCCTCTGCCTAATGATGAAAAAAATTATGGCAAGGCTGCGATTGATGGTGTGGTGTCTCGAGTCGGGAAATCTGGTGGCTCATTAATCTATCAGGGGCTTCTGATTATATTTTCTTCCGTAGCTGCAAGTTTGAATGTTATTGCCATTGTCTTATTGGTGATAATGGTTGCCTGGATTGCAGTCGTTGCTTATATAGGCAGGGAATATAGAGAAAGAGAGTCGGCAGCGATCTCAGATGATTCTGCATATCTTGCAACATCTTCGCGATCCGTTTCTAATGCTCCTGTGGATGCTGATAGTTCTTCTAAGGAAGAAGTAGTTACTTTGTAGCCAAAAGGGCTTGTACAAGCCCTTTCTTTTTAAATCTTCATTTTTGGTCTTATTTCCTTCTTGTTATATTTGTCTTTTGATTTTGTTCGACCGTTGTATGGGTGTTTATGAAAACATTTTGGAAATTTTTATCTAAAGGCTTCTTGTCTATCTGTGGGTTGTCTTTAGGGGTTATTTTAGCTTTATTCTTCATGTTAGTTGTCGTTACTTCTAGTATTGGTGAAAGTAACGGATTTATCAGTTTGCCTGATGCTGATGGGAAGATCAAAGAGCTAGGAAAAACTGCTCCTATTTTAGCCGTTATTGAGATGAAAGATGCTATATCTTCTAATAAGCAAACTGCGAAAACAATCCAGAATACTTTGAATAGTTTAGATAAGTCTCCTTTTAAGGGACGGGTAAAAGGCATTATCATTGATATGGATTGTCCTGGGGGAGAAGTTTTTGAGATTGCTAGAATATATTCTTCTTTACAGTTCTGGAAATCCATTACTCGTTGTCCTGTGTACGTCTTTGTTAATGGGTTATGTGCTTCCGGAGGCTATTATGTAGCATGTGGTGCTGATCGTATTTACTCAACTCAGGCTTCGCTAATTGGGTCTGTAGGGGTGCTTTCTGGGCCATATTTCAACGTTAAAGAAGGACTAAATCGTTATGGTGTGGAGAGCGATTTGCTTTCTTCAGGAAAGTGTAAGGCTCCTATGAATCCTTATACGCCATGGACTTCGGAAGAACGTGAGGCGCGACAAGGGATTATTGATTATCTGTATGGTCAATTCGTCGAGGTGGTTTCTAGTCACCGCCCAATGTTAACAAAGGAAAAATTAGAAAATGTATTAGGAGCGCGTTTGTATCCCCCACAAAAAGCTTTAGAAGAAGGTTATATCGATGTTATTAATGCTACGCAGCAACAAGTAATTCGAGATTTAGCTCAAGTATGCGGAATTTCTGATGACTATCGTGTTGTAACGACTGTACAAGACAATTGGCTGAAAAAATTTGTATCTTCGTCAGCGAATAGTCCTTTAATTACGGGAAAATTGAAAGTTCAATTGCCTTCTGAAATGGATCAACAGCAGTCCTTTTCTTATTTAGTTGGCTAGATGCTCATGTTTTGCGGAGAAAAGTATGCGTAAGGTTTTTGTTCTAGATGCCTCAGGATTTATTTTTAGGGCATATTTTGCTTTGCCAGAAATGAAAAACTCTTCTGGTGATCCTACACAAGCCGTGTTCGGTTTTATCCGTTCAATTAATAAACTTGTCAAAGACTTTTCTCCTAGTCACATGGTCGCAGTATTCGATGGCCCTGATAATAAAAAAAGTCGCCGTGATATTTTTGCAGAGTACAAGAGTCATCGTGAAAAAGTTAAAGGCATGATGGAACAGATCACTTTGGTTAAGGAGTATTGTGATCTTGTGGGGCTTCCTTATTTGGAAGTGGATTCTGTGGAAGCCGATGATGTAATTGCTAGCCTTTCGAAGCAAATTGTAGATCAAGGATATAACGTTTGTATATGCTCTACAGATAAAGATCTACTGCAACTGGTTAGTGAGCGTGTAACTGTTTTGAATCCTTGGAAAAAACAAGAAATAGTTACTCGCCAGAATGTGATAGACAGTTATGGAGTGCCTCCAGAATGCATAGCAGATTACCTCGCTCTAGTAGGCGATACTTCGGATAATATTCCTGGAGTATCTGGCTGTGGCCCGAAAAAAGCCGCTACTTTACTACAAAAATTTGGTTCCGTTGAAGGTATCTTAGAGAATATAGAGGGTTTATCAGGAGCTAACCGAACCATGATAGAGGAGCAACAAGCTATTCTTAAAATGAGTAAGCAACTTGCTCAGCTGAATTATTCGATTAGTATTCCTAAGTCATGTGATAGTTTTGTTTTCCCACAGTACTGTGTAGATCAAGATAAGTTAAATGCTTTTTACATGCGTCAAGGCTTTAAGACTTTCGTACGTAAAGGGGACAAAGAAACTACTTATAGTGAAATAGAAAGAATCACGGATCCTCAAGAACTGTCTCGTATTTTGAATTCTCTTAAGGGGAAGGAAGTCGCATTTTCTGTTTCTTACTTGGGTAAAAGTCTTCTTACTTTGGAAATGTTTGGAGTAGCTTTAACTTGTGGTGATGGCAACGTTTATTATGTTGATCTCGTAAGATATCGCGAGGAAATGGTCCCCATTTTACAATGTTTTTTTGCACATGAAGACACATATTTTTACGGTTATAATATTAAAAGAGACAACCATGCTCTGAGAAATTCTAATATTTATGTAAAAAATATCATTTATGATTTAGCACTTGCAGATCATTTGGTACATGGGGGAGCAAAAATTTCTTATCAAACTTTACTGGTAAATCAAGGTTTGATAGACGCTGCCAGCTTATTTGTAAAAGAATGGAGCGCTCTTAGTTTACCCGTTACAAATTTTCCTAATAATGTTGCTCAGTATTTTGGCGAATTTGTTGCGCATCTTCCTAAGACAAAGGATGTTTTATTATCTGAATTAGATCAGAAAAAAATGAGAGATATCTTTTTAAACGTGGAGATGCCTTTAGAAAAGGTATTATTCTCTATGGAAAGGGCTGGTATGCCTATAAACATCCTAGCTTTAGAGGAACTGGAGGAGATTTTATCACGAGAGTTAGTAGTTATCAGTGATGAGATTTATGCATTGGCTGGAGAAGTTTTTAATATTAAATCTCCTAAGCAATTATCTGATATTTTATATAATATTTTACAAATAAAACCAGTGGATAAATCTAGATCTACGAAAGCCGAAGTTTTAGAGATGTTAATGGGAGAACACCCGATTATTGATAAAATTTTATGTTTTCGTACGGTTGAGAAATTGTTGTCTACCTATGTTAAGGCATTGCCTAAGCAAATTGATCCTAATACACAAAGAATCCATCCAACATTTAATCAGACAGGAACCGTAACAGGACGATTAGCATGCCAGGATCCTAATCTTCAGAATATTCCTACACGTTCAGAAAGAGGACGATTACTTCGAAAGGCTTTTTGCACTGGTTCAGAAGATAAGTACTTTTTATCAGCAGATTATTCTCAAATTGAGCTAAGATTTTTAGCTCACCTTAGTGGAGATGATTCGCTAAGACTTGCTTTTGAATCTGGAGAGGATATCCACACTTTTACTGCTTCACAAGTGTTTCATGTGCCTTTAGATGAGGTAACTAGAGAACAAAGAAAGCAAGCGAAAACAGTAAATTTTGGTATTATTTATGGTCAACAAGCTTATGGATTATCCAAGATATTACACATCAGCGTTGGCGAAGCACAGGGGTTAATAGAGGCTTATTTTGAACGTTATCCTAAAGTGCTTGAGTTTATCAATCATACTATTGAGCAAGCTTCTCAAGACCTAAGAGTAACTACACTTTTAGGCAGGGAACGAATTATTGATAATTGGAAGGAACTTTCTGGATCTCGTTCTGCTTCGGGACGTCTGGCTGTGAACACTCGTATACAGGGTAGTGCAGCAGAATTGATTAAATTAGCCATGTTGCAAATCTCCTCAGCGATGAAGAAACATCGATTGAAAAGTCGGATGCTTTTACAGATACACGATGAGTTACTATTTGAAGTTCCCGAGAATGAGATGGAGCAAATGCGGACTCTAGTTCCTGAGATTATGGAGTCTGCTATGGTGTTGTCTGTGCCTTTGGTTGTGAATATCTTGGTTGGAAAAAATTGGGCAGAATGTTAAAGTCACTAAAAGTTTCTATTACAGGGGATCTTTCTTCGGGAAAGACTGAAGCTTGTCAGATATTCCGGGAGTTAGGTGCTTATGTAGTTAGTGCTGATGAAGTTTCGCATAGTTTCCTTATTCCTCATACACACATAGGTCGTCGTGTTGTTGATCTTCTAGGACCAGAAGTAGTTACTGGTGACTCTTTCGACAGAAAGGCTATAGCAGATCGTGTTTTTGGTAATCCTGCTTTATTGCAAGCTTTAGAAGCTGTTTTGCATCCAGAAGTTTGTCGCATTATTGAGGAGCAATATTGTCAGGTAACTCAAGAGGGGATATACCCTATTTTTATCGCTGAGGTGCCTTTGCTGTATGAAATACACTA
Organism: Chlamydia ibidis 10-1398/6; assembly: GCF_000454725.1. Classification (NCBI taxonomy): domain Bacteria; kingdom Pseudomonadati; phylum Chlamydiota; class Chlamydiia; order Chlamydiales; family Chlamydiaceae; genus Chlamydia; species Chlamydia ibidis. The sequence continues at coordinate 199,765 of NZ_APJW01000001.1, forward strand.
TGCGGATTGGTTTGATCGTGTAGTTCTGATTACAGCAGATGAGAACATTCGTAGAGACAGATTTATAAAAAAGACTAGTTTTTCTGATTTACAGTTTTATCAGAGATGTGCCCGTTTTTCCGCTCATGAAGAGAAGATAATGCGAGCAGATATTGTTATCGAGAACAACGGTACTAAAGAAGATTTACGTCATAAAGTTGAAGAATATTTTTACGCTTTAAAGGGAGCATTATGAAAGAAGAGCGTTCTTCAGAAGTCTTGCCAAAGGTGAAGGAGAATAAAAAGCAGTCGTGTCCTTTGCTTCAAGAGAAAGCTTTGGTGGGAGAATGTGCAGTAGTTGCTCAGGAAACAGATGAGTCTGCACAACCTGTAACCATTACAAAGATAGCCAAATTACAAAGGATGGGGATTGATGAGTTGAACGTTTTAGCTCGTCAATATGGTGTGAAAAATATTGGATCTCTAACGAAGTCCCAAGTTGTTTTTGAGATTGTAAAGGCGAAGTCTGAGCGTTCTGACGAGCTTTTGATTGGAGAAGGAGTTCTTGAAGTTCTTCCGGATGGCTTTGGGTTTTTACGATCTCCTACGTACAATTATCTGCCCTCCGCAGAAGATATTTATGTTTCCCCAGCGCAGATTCGTAGATTTGATCTCAAGAAGGGAGATACAATCATTGGGACTATCCGTTCTCCTAAGGAAAAAGAAAAATATTTTGCTTTATTGAAAGTAGATAAAATTAATGGTTCGACTCCTGATAAGGCAAAAGAACGGGTTTTATTTGAGAATCTCACTCCTTTATACCCTAATGAAAGAATCGTTATGGAGATGGGGAAAGAACACCTTGCTGAACGAGTCTTAGATTTAACGGCTCCTATTGGAAAGGGACAAAGAGGTTTGATCGTGGCTCCTCCACGCTCCGGTAAAACTGTTATTTTACAAAGCATAGCACATGCTATTGCTGTTAATAATCCTGATATCGTCTTAATTGTTTTGTTAATTGATGAGCGTCCAGAAGAAGTAACAGACATGATTCGTCAGGTTCGGGGAGAAGTAGTAGCTTCTACGTTCGATGAACAGCCGGAACGTCATATCCAAGTGGCAGAAATGGTAATAGAGAAGGCTCGTAGATTAGTCGAACATGGTAAGGATGTAGTTATCCTTTTAGATTCTATTACGCGTTTAGCTCGTGCATACAATACCGTACAACCACATTCTGGTAAGATTTTAACAGGAGGTGTTGATGCTAGCGCTCTACATAAGCCTAAGCGGTTTTTCGGTGCTGCGAGAAATATAGAGGGTGGAGGATCATTAACAATTTTAGCTACTGCTCTGATTGATACTGGCTCTCGTATGGACGAAGTGATTTTCGAAGAGTTTAAGGGTACAGGGAACATGGAGCTTGTCTTAGATAGGCGGTTATCTGATCGTAGGACTTATCCTGCTATCGATTTGATTAAGAGTGGTACTCGTAAAGAGGAGCTTTTATATCATCCCGGTGAATTAGAAAAGGTCTACTTGTTCCGTCAGGCTATTGCAGATCTCACAGCTATAGATGCAATGCATTTACTTTTGGGTAGATTGAAAAAAACAAATAGTAATGCTGAGTTCCTTTTATCCCTTAAGGATTAGCTAGCGTGATTATATTCCCTAGTCCTCTTGTTTCAGTAGTTTTCTGAAGTTTGGTATGTGTATTTGAGCCAGGTAAGGAAGAGGACTAGAGGTAAGAATTCTTTGTTCTATGATCACTGATCTATGAGAACGTCAGATTCCTATTAAAATATCGGGGAAAATATATAAGTTTTTTTCTTGATACTGGTAGTTCTGTGAACTCGAAATATCGCCTAGTAGAGACTCAACATGATCACGTAAGGGAGCTATATCTCTCACGATTGCTTCCATATTCTCAGAACTATAGATACCTAGAAATTTTTTTCTATTAAATGTCGCTATAGTTAATTGCGAACTCATGGGGATGTCTATTCCTCGAGACAAAGGAATTCCTATAAATATACGTATGAGCATAATCTATGGCTTATAAGTGTATTTTTTGTATTTTGTCAAAAACTTGAGGGTCAAAATTATGATCAGTCTAGAAGAAGAGGAATTACGTGATAATGTAGTATCTGGATTGTATCAACTACAAGCGATTAAGTTTGGGGAGTTTACTTTGCCAAATGGACAAATCACGCCAGTGTATGTGGATATGCGTGCTGTTATTTCTTGTCCCGAAGTTTTGCAAATTATGGCAACGCTAATTTGGCGTCTCAAGCCTATATATAATAGCAGTTTGTTATGTGGGGTGCCATACACAGCACTTACCTTAGCGACTTCTATATCTTTAAAGTACAATATTCCTATGGTGATCAAAAGTAATGCCTGCCGTATTTCTGAGAAACAAATAGAAGGAATTTTTCAACCAGGTCAAACTTGTCTTGTAATTAACGATGTAGTTGTTTCTGGCTCATCCATATTAGAAACAGCATCGGTATTACAAAATGAAGGAATTTACGTACGTGAGGCCCTAGTTTTCTTAGATAGGCAATCTGGAGGCCGGGAAGCCTTGTCTAATGCAGGTATCGAATTGAGATCTGTTTTTACATTAAATGAGCTAATTCAAACTCTGTTATCAAGAGACTATCTTCGTGGAAAAGAAGCATCGATAGCAGCCCAATTATTAGAATCAACGTAATAAGAAATGAAGATTTATTTCATTTAAAAACATAATCTTACTTTTTAAGAATTTAGTTTTAATTAGTTTGTCTAGCCTTTTTATATAATTCTAATTTAAAATCATTATTATATAAGGCAGGCAAATGATTGAGAACGAATTTCAGGGATTTCCCGTACATAGTGAACTTCCTTATTTTTATAGGGATAGAGTAGGTGTAATTGTTCTATGTGGAGGAGAGGGGAAGAGACTGTCTCCTCTAACTTCTTGGCGATGTAAGCCGACAGTATCTTTCGGGGGACGTTACAAACTTATAGACATTCCTATTTCACATGCGATTGTGTCTGGCTTTTCTAAGATTTTTGTAATTGGACAGTACCTCACCTATACATTACAGCAACACCTGTTCAAAACTTATTTCTATCACGGGGTATTACAAGATCAGATTCATTTGTTAGTTCCAGAAGGACGTAATGGAAATCAAATATGGTATAAAGGAACAGCTGATGCTATCCGTCAGAATCTTTTATATTTGCAAGACATAAATGTTGAGTATTTTCTCATACTTTCTGGGGATCAACTCTACAATATGGATTTTCGTACTATTGTAGATTATGCAGTGTCTTCCAGGGCAGATATGGTGATAGTCTCCCAGTTAATCCAGGAGAAAGATGCTAAAAGAATGGGAGTCTTGCAGATTGATGACGATGCTAATTTAATAGGCTTTTACGAAAAGCCGCAAGATCAAGATATACTGAATCGTTTTTGTTTATCAGAACTTGATTGTTTAAAGCATCATTTGGATCCCAAACATGGTAATTTTTTAGGATCCATGGGGATTTATTTATTCCGTAAAGATAGCCTATTTCGCTTACTTAGAGAAGAAACAGGGGATGATTTCGGGAAAGATCTTATCCAAGAACAAATGAAGAGGGGGAAAGTAAGAGCATTTCTATATGATGGATATTGGACAGATATCGGGACAATAGAATCGTATTATGAAGCAAATATTGCTTTAACACAAAGACCTCATCCCCAGCAGCGAGGTCTCAATTATTATGATGATAATGGCATGGTATATAGTAAGAATCACCACTTGCCAGGAGCTATTGTTTCTGACTCTATGATTTCTAGTTCCTTGTTATGCGAAGGCTCTGTAATCGAATCTAGCAAAGTAGCTAATAGCGTTGTAGGAGTTCGAGGTGTGATCGGTAAGAATTCAGTTATCGATCATTCTATAGTTATGGGTAATGATCGTTACGGAATTACTACAAACGATTCTTTTGGGATTGGGAGTGACTGTGAGATTTACAAAACTATTATCGATGAAAATTGCCAGATAGGAAATGCAGTACAACTAGTAAACAAGCACGGTCACAAAAATTATAATTCTCCCGATGGAAAGTTAGTAGTTCGAGATGGGATCGTCATTATTCCCAAAGGAACACAGATTCCAGATAATTATGTGTTCTAAATGTAAGAACATAAGATCTAGGTATGTGAATAAAAGATCTTATGTTCTTAGGTTAAAAGCGTTTATCCTTATAGAGTTGAATATATGGTTGCCAGATAAATAATTGAGTTTTCCTAAGTAAAACTATAAACTACTCGGTTCTCTGAGAACTATTTAAATGGTATCCATTACTATGCAGATTTATGGTTTAGCAGATCTTCATCTCGCTTTAGGTATCCCAGAGAAATCTATGGAGATTTTTGGTGATCCTTGGACCAACTATCATCAGAAAATATATGATCATTGGACTGCCAAAGTTAGAGATGACGACTATGTTTTACTAGCTGGTGATATTTCCTGGGCAATGGATATCGAAGATGCTAAAAAAGATTTCGATTTCCTCAGCAGTCTACCTGGAACCAAAATTATGATCCGAGGGAACCATGATTATTGGAGTTCAGCATCAACCAGGAAATTATCAACAGTTCTTGCAAAAAATATTCGTTATTTATCTCAAGGCTATACTGTTTTGGATGCAAACATAGCTGTTGTAGGAGTGAGATTATGGGAGCACCCTACAATTTGTATTGATTCTCGGGTGTTTGCGAGCTCGAAAAATATTAAACATAAGATTCATACAGAACATGATGAGAAAATCTTTTTGAGAGAACAGATGCGCTTACAAAGAGCATTGGATGCTATCACAGACGATATTCAAGAAATTATAGTGATTACGCACTATCCTCCTATTAGTAGTGATGGGTCTTCTGGCCCAATATCTGAGATGTTAGAACGAAATGGTAGAGTTCGTAAATGTTTGTTCGGGCATCTTCATAAGGTACAGAAACCTCTTCAAGGTTTTGGATGCATAAGAGGTATCGAATATAGTTTAATAGCTGCTGATTACTTAGATTTTGTTCCTAAGGTAGTAATGTGAAAATTTTAGCCGGAAAATATAAAGGGAAGTCTTTTAAAACATTCACAAATCATGCAGTGAGGCCTACTTGCGGGATCGTTAAGGAAGCAGTATTTAATATCTGTGCATCATATCTTGATAACTCTAGTTTTCTAGATCTTTTTGCCGGTATAGGGTCTATGGGGTTAGAGGCGTTAAGTCGTGGGGCTGCTTCTGTAACTTTTGTTGATAATTCTCCTCAGGCGGTAAGACTAATTCGAGCGAATTGCGATTTGTTATCAACAGATCTTCCTGTTTTTATCATCAAACAAGATGTTCGTTCTGCTGTTCAACGACTTGCAAAGAAAGGCTTTTCTTTTGATCTTATCTATGTTGACCCGCCTTATAATTTAGACAATAACTATATATCTTCAATTTTATCAGACATTGTCTCAGGTAAGCTATTAGATGATCAAGGTATGTTATTCTTAGAGAATGCATCTGTTGATCCGATTGAAGTCGCGGGATTATATCTCAAGAATAGGAGGAAATTAGGGGGCACATTTCTATCGGAATATCTTTCTTGTTGTTCTCAGGAATTAAACTAGTTTATCATTAATAAGTTATATTTCTGTGAAACTATATCTAAAACTTTTTTAATTTTGGATATAACGAATAATGATTTTCGTAATTATGAACATTGGAACACGCCACTAGATAAAAATTTCTTTTCTAGAATATGATGCGAAAAATAGGGCTGGAAAATCCGAGGCGTAAGTTGTTGTGAAAATCAGATCTTTCTGTAAGCTAAGTTTTTTGCCTTTTCTTTGTTTATTATTTCTACTCGTGTCTAGCTGTTCTAGGGAGGGTAGGGAAGAAACTGTCGGAAGAGATACTACATGGTTCCCTAAACAATTTGGTATCTATACAGCCAGTATTAATGGGTTCCTTAACGATCTCGTTTCAGAGATCAATTATAAGGAAAGTCTAAACATCACCATCGTTAACCAAGATTGGGTTCACTTATTCGAAAATTTAGATGATCGAAAGACGTCAGGAGCTTTTACATCAATTTTCCCAACTGCGGAGATGTTAGATCACTATCAGTTTTCCGAACCTATTCTAATGACAGGACCGGTGCTGGTAGTATGTGAAGATGCCCCCTACAAGTCTTTAGAAGATCTTCGTGGTAAGCTTATTGGTGTCTATAAATTTGATTCTTCAGTTTTGGTTGCTCAGGATGTCCCAGAAGCAGTTGTTGTTCCCTACCAACATGTTCCTGTTGCCCTAGAGGCTTTAACGTCACATTGTTATGATGCTTTATTAGCTCCTGTTATTGAGGTGTCAGCGTTGATTGATACAGCCTACAGAGGAAGACTCAAAATTATTTCCCCTCCTCTAAACCAAGAAGGTTTGCGATTGGTTGTCTTAAGAGACAACAAAAATGATTTGATAGAAGGTTTTAATTCTGGCTTATTAAAAATTAAGCGTTCCGGAAAATACCAAGCGATTAAGCAGCAATATCGTCTCCCTTAGGTTTTAATTAAGTTGTGGTAAGAAGTTATTGGCGAGCCAGTTATAATTCTAATAAGATAGTCTATCCATAGGGGAGAACTATAAATTGCTGGCAGTCGCAGTGCACGATAGCCTCGTTTATCGAGTATAGGCAGATACTCTTCTTCTATCTCATATAAGGTTTCTATATGATCAGAGATGAACCCAAATGGGATTATAATAATGTTACGCTTCTTGGTGTGTAGTGTTTTACAGATATGTTTAGTTGAAGGTTGCAGCCATTTCCCTGGACCAAATTTGGATTGGTAGCAGAGATATGATTCCATATCACCTAAGTTATTTATCAGAGATTTGAAGGATTTTTCGCATTGCATATCATAGGGATCTCCGTTGCGAATATAGCGTAATGGCAGACCGTGTGCTGAAAATAATAAACAGCAGTCTTTGTTACTGATTTCATGGGTTAGTAGAAATTGCTGAATATGCTTTACCATTACCGATATGTAACTAGGGTGATTCCCAAATTGTGCTATCCAAGAAATATTGTGTTTTTTTGCGTGAGTATGAAAAAATTTTACGATGCTCCCTGTAACAGCATAGGTAAAATGGGGAAACATAGGAACGCCTATAATTTGTCTATTCTCCTCAAGTCGAGAAAGAGATTGTAGGGTTGTTTCGTGTGTGTCTGGAAGATAACGGTGGAAGGGTATTACAGGGCAGAGCAATCGATCTTCTAGCTGTTTAGCGAGACACTCGGTATCTTGATATATCGGAGATTTACCACCGATGTGCAAGTATTGCAGAGTAACTTTAGGCGATCTTCGTCTTGCAATAAAAGAAAATAATTTTTTGTGTAAGCTGGGAGGGAGGAAATTGCCTGTTACACATGAATCTGTAAGCAGGGAAACTAGAAAGTTTTCTACATCTTTTTGATGACGCGGACCACCAAAGTTTGCTAATAAATAGGCTGGACGCATGGCTGTGGCAAGGTAACAGTTTTTATGTAGGAGAGAATGGTTCTAGTTTGAATTAACAAGACGGGCTTGATATTCAGACTGCCGAATTAAAACAATTAATAGCATAATTTCCTAGAAAATTATCATAGGTTTATGAAGTAGATGCAACTACACAATGTTCAGTTGAATTTGGAAGCTTTATGCAAAAGGGTTCACCAGCGATTGCGTAAGTACCTCACTGGACAAGTACTATTCACATCTGTTTGCATAGCACTGATGTGTGCCGAATTAGGGATATTCCTGTATTTTTTCCTATTTTCTGAGAAAACTTTGGTTCCCGCGTTTTGTTTATCCTGCTTCTTTTTAACTTTTTTTCTTTTTCTTGTGGTGCGCCTGTATTTCTTATCTAAGAAGCAAGAGTTTTTCGAAAACTTGGTGTCATGGTATTTGGAGGGTGTACGTTCCTTATTGGAAGCGAAACAAAATATCATACAGGAACAAACTCGTATTGCTTCGGAGGCTACGAAGTTATCCATAGAATTACAAAATGAAGAATACAAGTTATTATTTAGCATAGTACCTTTGCTTCCTCATCATGATTTTCTGAGAAAGTTTAGCTGTTTTTGTTTCTGGAAAGATTATTTTTTATTTCGCGAGTGCTTATTACAAAAAGCAGTTCATGCGCATCTCAAAGTAGTCCAAACGTCACCTACAGATATGAGTGCCCATGTATCTTTGGCTGATGCCTATGTCGCTTTATCAGGGTTATATGCTGATCCCAGAAAATATCCTGAATTTGATTCTAATTATTGGGTTCCTCCAGGGCGTTATGATGAAGAAGTGCAAGAAAAATTTTTTTCTACTTCAAGATTGGCAATAGAAGAGTTCAAGATTCTAAATGAATATGTCCCAGGAAACACTTGGGTGCATGCTCAGTTAGCCTACAGTTACCATGATCTACAAATGCCACTTGAAGAAATTCAGGAATACGAAATGATTCTTAAACTCAAACCTGGAGATGTAGAGACTATGACAAAACTAGGGATACTCTATTTTCAGCAAGGAATGAATGCTAAAGGCTTACGTATATATGGAGAGTTAAAGAAAAGAGATTATAAGAAATCTAGAAAATTAATCAAATTTTATGGATTAAAATACAATAGTTAGTGTTTGCTTTATGTCAGTGTTCTTTTAATTTCTACCTTATTTTTATGGACAGACCCTACATTAACCGCCAAGTTTCCCTCCAGGTTGGCTTATGCAATAGGCTTTGTATATCATGGAAAGCAAGATTTTCTGTGCGCGCTCGTTACGAAATCGCGAGCATGATTGCTATCCTGGGTTTTGTGGTCTCTCTATGCGGTTCAGGAGCTGTATATGCCAGTTTTACTAATTGCATCATCTCAAGTTCTTTTATTGCGATTTGCAGCTCTCTAGGGATAGCCCCAGTTCCGGTTGCAATTTTATCTTTGGCTGTAGGCCTGGTAATCCTATTTTCTGGTATTTACTTATTACCCAGACAAAAGGATGAGATCTTACTGTGATATCAGGAGATTGTTATTAAGCAAGGTGATTTGCTGACAAACAGGGGGTGTCCCCCTGTTTCTATAGAAGAGAGAAAATTTATTAACTTTCTGAAGACTCAGAACTGCCATTGCTCTCTTCTGTTCCATTTTCTTCTGTTGTTGATGTTGTTGTTACTTCCTCTGTTTTTTCAGAAGGCTCACAAGCAATAGCGCTTTGTCCTGCAGCAGCAGCGAGAAGAAGAGCAAAGATTAATTTTTTCATATATTTCTCCTTTGTTAGTACTCCGAAAACCACTCAAAAACCTTTCTAACGATAAACGCAGAAAATATGTCGTGAATGTCCGAAGTATAAAGATTTACAACAAATGTATGAAAAAACATGGATAATAGGCAATTAAAAAACCAAACTATTTTATCCAGGTTCTTTCTATTTTGCTTATTTTTAAGGGAAAGAAATATTATACTTGCGGCTCTTTTTTTTAAGAAAAATAACCCCCAATTTAATGTGTAGGAAGGATTTGGGTAAGTCTGATCGCACTAATTCTTTGCGATCAGTGGTCTTAGGGTATTGTCCAGATAAAATTCGTGTGTGGTAGTAATGCGTGCAAAAGTATTTTGGGAAACTTCTTACTTTTCATATGCAGCATCCAAGTATTTAGATTTTTGGTGAAGTAGTTACAGTAGGGTAGTAGAGACCCTAAAAAAGTAATGGGTGTTGTTCACGCTAACATTTATAGGGTTCATCACAGTTACTATGAAGTTAAGGTAAAGTGTTTTTTTCTGAGAGAAGTAGGGAATTTTTTCAAATTCTGATTGCTCAATATTTTTTTAGATGTTTTTCTTTAACATTGCTGTTTGGGCAGCTTTGTGCTGTGGGTCTTCTGTTGCTTAATTCTATGAAGAATTTTTTTATTAGAGACATAGGGAAGCGCGATTTTCTATAATATAGGCATCGTAGTTGGTGTGTTGTAGGCGATCTTTCTAAAGTAAATAGCGAAAGTGTTGTAGGCCTAAACAAGTAGTAATGCCATTTTGCAATGCACATTTTCTTTCTTCTCATGGGCGGTGCTATAAGCTAGGAGTTAGATTTGCTCTTATAGAGTGGCGTATAGCAAAAAAGAAAATAACTGAGGATATAGGGGCTTGAAAAGTGAGTAACTTATAAAGAACAAGCTTGGATTTAGTGATTTCTTGTTACTCGTTTTTTAGGGATCAGTTTTGTATGAGTAAAAAGTACATAGTTGACAGAATTTTAAAGGTGGTTGTTGTTGCCTCTCTAATTTTGTTGTATTGGTCTTCTGACCTGCTAGAAAGGGATATCAAATCATTGAAAGAAAGTATAAGAGATGTTCAGGAGGATATTCAGGAAGTGCTTCGTGTTGTGAAGCGCAATAATTCTTTGCATTTATCCAGTATCTCCCAACTACCTTCTTCTAGGCCTGATGTTGGAAGTAATCAAGATCACGACTACCCTAACTTGTTGTCGACCGATCCGTACATAAAAAACACTTTGCCTAGGTTATTAGGAGAGGGATTTGTCCCAAAAGGGATCTTACGTACAGCACACGTAGGGAAGCCAGATAATTTAAGCCCATTTAACGGCTATGCTCATATTCGTAGGCTTTATGATCTCTGTGTCCCAGGATTAGCAGAACCTCATACCGGTAAGTATGAAGATTTTTCTCCGGGATTGGCTTTAAGAATTGAGGAGAGAACTGTAAATGACGGTTCTGGAGATAAAGAATTCCATGTTTATCTACGTCCCGACGTGTATTGGGTGGGAATAGATCCCACGCTCTTCCCAAAACATGTAGAGTTATCCGAAGAGTTTTTATGCCCACATCTTGTAACTGCACATGACTTCAAGTTCTTCTATGATGCAGTTATGAATCCTTATATAGCAGAGATGCGTGCTGTTGCTTTGCGGTCATGTTTCGAAGATATAGTTTCTTTTACTGTCGAAAATGATCTGAAGTTTGTAGTGCGATGGAGAGCTCATACTGTTGTTAATTCATCTGGTCAGGAAGAAAAAAAAGTTCTGTATGCAGCTTTTATGAATACTTTAGATCTTCAACCTCTTCCTCGTTTTGTGTACCAATACTTTCCTAATGGTGAGAAGATCATTAAGGATGATAGCGATCCCGATGTTTATCGTACGGATTCTGTTTGGGCCCAAAATTTTTCCAGCCATTGGGCGATGAATTATCTAGTTAGCTGTGGCCCGTTCTATTTTGCTGGCATGGATAATGAAAAGATTATTTTTGTGCGTAATCCTGACTATTACGATCCGCACGCAGCTTTGGTGGAAAGACACTGTATCTACATTAAAGATAGTGTAGATTCTTTGTTCCAAGATTTTAAAGCTGGAAAGATTGATATTGCGCAATTGCCAGCTAGTCATGTGGATAACTTAGCTGGGTTTATGAAAAGTTCCGCTTATAAAAAAATGGCCTCTAGGGGAGAAGCGATTTGTGAATTAATAGCCCCAGATCGTTCCTACGCATATATTGGTTGGAATTGTCATTCTGTATTTTTTGAGAACCGAGATGTCCGACGCGCTATGAATATGATCATTGATCGAGAAAGAATCATCGAACAGTGTTTGAATGGGCGTGCTTGCACAATCAGTGGGCCATTTTCTCCACATTCTCCTTCGTATAACCGGGAGATAGAGGGTTGGCACTATTCTCCAGAGGAAGCTGCGCAAATTTTAGATGAAGCAGGGTGGATAGATCGTGACGGTGATGGAATTAGAGAGAAAATTATTGATGGTACAGTAATTCCTTTTCGATTTCGCTTGTGTTATTATGTTAAGAGTATAGTTTCTCGCACAATTTGTGAGTATATTGCTACTGTGTGTCGAGAAGTCGGAGTTGAGTGCAATCTATTAGGGTTAGACACAGCGGATTTGTCACAAGCATTTGAGGAAAAGAGTTTCGATGCCATGCTGACGGGATGGTGCTTAGGATCTCCTCCTGAAGATCCTAGGGCTCTCTGGCATTCTGACGGAGCTAAGGAAAAGGGGTCAGCCAACTTAGTCGGTTTCCATAATGATCATGCTGACCGTATCATTGAAGAGTTAAGCTATGAATATGATACCAAAAAACGCCTAGAGCTTTACCACCGTTTTCATGAACTAATACATGAAGAGGCTCCTTACGCATTTTTATTTTCACGCAATTACTCTCTAGTCTACAGAGATTACATTAAAAATATTTTTGTCCCTAGGGAAAGGACTGACTTAATTCCCGGTGCTCAAGATGAGACAGTCAATTATGCTAGAATATGGCTAGACAAGAAGGAGGCTGAGTGCTCGGATATATCTTGAAGAGACTGACATTGATACCCCTTACTCTATTTGTCATTGTTTCTGTTAATTTTCTGATTTTAAACGCAGCTCCCGGTGATATAGTTGAAGATCACGGCTTAGATGGGCATGGTGAGGCAGGAAAAAGTGATAAGCTGCGTACATATAAAGGCCCGGATCGTTATTTGCAGTTTCGAGAGCATTATGGTTTGACCTTGCCAGTATTTTTTAATACCCGTCCGCACATATCACATAAAAAAGTACAACTTGGGATTCAAAATCTTTTAGACGCGTCAAAAAATAAAAACCAAGGTGGTCCTGCTTTTTCGACGCTTAAGATATATTGGGGAGACCGCGCTAAGTTTATCATGCCAATATTGTTGTTTGAGGCTAGTGATGTTTCTAAATCTGTTCCCTATCGGCATATCGCTGCTGATTTATTTATTCGTGGTGGTATTCGTCAAGGTATTGTAGGTTGTGACCTAAAGCCAGAACAAAGTTTATATAATAAGGAAGTAGCTTCTTCTAATGCTTTATTAGTTAAACAATTATCAGAAGTAGATATCGATAGGAAGGTGTCTGTTTTGAAAGAGTGGTTTAACCAACAAGGTGGAATTGACTACTTTTCTTACTCTACTAAAAATTTATTGAGAGTGTTTTTTTCTGAGACGAGGTTTGTCCGCTATTTATCTCGAATTGTGCATTTAGATTTTGGCACTCTTCGTAATGATCCCCATAAAACAGTGATTTCTGAAGTAGCTAAACGTGTACGTTCCTCTCTGGTCCTTTCTATTTTACCAATGATTGTAGTCTTCGTATTGTGCCAAGTTTTTGGTATGATTATGGCGTTAAATCGAAATAATTGGTTAGATCACTCTTTAAATTTTGTTTTTCTAATTTTCTTTTCTATTCCCGTATTTGTTGCTGTTCCTTGGATTATTGATAACTTTGTTATAAATAAAACAATCCCATTTACGTCCATGCCTATGCCTCATAGTGGGCTATCGTCTTCTCCTGAGGTTTTTAGTCAGCTTAGCTCTGGTGGTAAGTTGTTAGATGTATTAACGCACTGCTTTTTTCCTTTTTGTGCAGTGAGTTACGGTGCTTTTGCTGCCCAATCACGGTTGAGTCGTTCGATTTTTTTAGAAATTTTAAACGAAGATTATATTTATGCTGCGCGTGCTAGAGGAATTTCACGATACGATATTCTTGTGAAACATGTTGGTAAGAATGCTTCGGCAGCATTGATAACATCATTAGCATCATCTTTAGGGACATTGTTAGGTGGCGCTTTAGTTGTTGAAACTTTATTTGATATCGATGGTTTCGGGAAGTTTTTCTATAATGCTATTCTCAATAGAGATCATAATGTAGTTCTCTTTTCTGTATTGATGGGGTCTATGATATCCCTTATCGGTTATCTCATCGGTGATATCTGTTATGTGCTTTTAGACCCCAGAGTTCGTTTAGAAAACAGGGAGGTGTAAGTGGATACTCCTGTTTCTTTTTATAAACGTTTTTGTCTGTCTTATCACAGGAATATTTTAGCATCTTTTGCTTGGAAATTTTTTGTTTTGCTCGCTCTCGTAGGAGTGTATGCTCCTTTATTTGCGAGCAGTAAACCTATCTTGGTTCGATGGCAAGGAGAATTCTTTTCCCCTTTACTTAGATATCTATGGTTCCCTGGTTTCTATACAAAACCTATCGATTTATTTTTTAATGTACTTATGGTGACGCTGCCACTTTTTTGGTTGGCAGTGAAGTTTTTGTCTGGGTGGGGGCGTAGAGTAATTGTAATTACTTTGACTGCCGCGCAAATTTTTGGCTTTCTTTTTGTGTATTATGGGAAAGTTCAAGACCCCAAAATAGATGAAAAACTTAAAAAGTTGCGTATACAATGCCTGTTACAAAGTAAACCCTCTTTACGTACAGAGAGTGTAATACTTCTCCCAACCAATACCAGAACTTGGGAAATGGAACGTAGCTATATGAGTCGATATGAGCAGTTAGGGATTTTGATAAAGTCTCAATATCGTAAGGAACAGCACCAAAAGTTGGAAAAATATAGAGTGGCATTTGAAAGTCGTTACGGTGCTCAGATGCCTACATTGAATTATCTCGATCTCAGGAACGAAGCAGTATGTTTGCAGAGACTAGAACAACGTAGGCATAAGTTACAGTCATCATATGATATAGCCTTATCTGTTTGGAATACTGTTATTGATGACTACAGGCCTTATTTGATGGCTCTTACTCGTATGCAGCACGATATGTATCTAGCGAATTATCATAATCATCATATTGCAGATTTACAATCCTCTTATACATCGTTAGAAACTTCTGCTCGTCCATTCCTTCAACGTGTTCTGCAAGTAAGAGCAACCTTGGAGGAATATAGAAAATTACAGAGTGCTATACATTTTATTCGTGATAAGCGTGCCTGGATAGAACGAGAATCTTTGAATCTTAAAATTCTGATAAGTCCCTTATTAAGTCGATTTCATTGGGAAGATGATGCTGGAGGGTCTCGTTCCATGAATAAGCATATTCGTTGGTGGCAGCTTACCCGTATCAATCGCAAGGATTTGATGTCCTCTTTAATTTTCGGTATTCGGATTGCTTTAATCGTAGGCGGATTAGGAGTTATTATAGCTTTTAGTCTTGGCGTGTTGATTGGTCTAATTTCTGGATATTTCGGAGGGGCCATTGACATGGTTCTCTCCAGATTTACCGAGATTTGGGAAACAATGCCAACTTTATTCATTCTTATGCTAGTAGTTGGAATTACACAGCAAAAATCCCTTATTCTAAATACTGTATTACTAGGATGTTTTGGATGGACAGGATTTAGTCGTTATATTCGTATAGAAACGCTTAAACAAAGGAATCAGCCCTACGTCTTGGCAGCAAGTAATCTAGGCTATAGTCACTATTACATTATGGTACATCAAATTCTGCCTAATGCAATAGTCCCTGTGATTGCTTTACTACCCTTTTCTGTTATGTCGATGATTAGTTGTGAGGCTGGATTAACTTTCGTAGGGCTTGGGGAAGAAAGCTCTGTATCTTGGGGAAGTCTAATGCGCGAGGGGGTAACAGCTTTCCCTTCCGAGAGTGCAGTTTTATGGCCAGCCGCTATCATGTTGACGACTTTGTTAGTCGCGATAGCTCTCATTGGAGACGGGGTTCGTGATGCTCTTGACCCTAAACTATGATGATACATTATCAAAACTATTTTAGATGGATGCCTTCAAATTGTAATAAGATATTACGAGTCTGCTCTCCCAATGAGGAATCGTTATAGTTTTCACGAATAACGCGATGACATGGATAAAGTAATACGAAAGGATTGTAGGAGCAGAATTTCTCAACAGTTTGAAAGTCGGTATTGATAATCCTTGCAACTTCATACGAGGTCATAGTATGCCCAAAAGGGATATTTGCTATGCAATCCAAAATCTCTTGTTGTGTATGAGAAAGCTGCGATTTCTTGATATAAGATGTGGGCGATGGACTCATTTTCTCTGTGTATTTTGCACACCAAACGACTATATCTTCCATAGCTTTGTGTGATCCTGGTCCTAAAAACAGACAAGAAAACACAGGAGCTATAGAGAGCCGAGTTTTGACAACAGTGTTATTTTCAAAATGCACTATCAACTGCAAAGGAGGGCGCTTTGCTACTGATAAACCTTGAGAACACGCTTGATATAACGAATGTTTTGAATTCTCAGAAACCAAAAAAAATCTTTTCGTTCCATCTATTCGGGCTATCCTGCTGTATTTAGTCTTTCAAACTTAGCTTTTGAGACTAAACGCCCTCTGTGGTACCACTCGCATTTATAAACACCTGCCGCATAAATTTTTCGCATACCATGGAGGTGATTGTTCTTCCATGTAACTTCTTCAGCGATGCTATTTTCTTCATTATAACGTAGTTCTAAACCGTGTTTTGCACCCTTTACGAAAGGAATTTCTGCAACTTTACAACCGTTTTTAAAAATAATAGTGGTCCCATCTTGTTGGCTATGTCGCCATTCCTCAATAGTGTTAGGAATGCCTCCAGGGAGGTATGTAAAGCGTAAGCCATGAATCTGATCGTCAACATAGTGTGTGATGGATTGAGGGTCGCGATTAGGATAAAACGTGGTCACCTTCGTCAATACACCATCATTAAAGGTCTCTTCTGATAGGAGAACGTTGTTCGGAGAAAATGTAGAACGTATTCCTTCTCCATTCCGAATACTTGACGTATATTTCCCATTGAATGAAGAGTAAGTCCCTTCCAGAATACGACCTTGATATGTAGTTTCTACAAAATAAGGTTCAGTGATTGTATCGTTGTCGTTATTATCAGGCCATTTAGTGAAAACATGAGAGCCATCTTCTCGAAAAATTTCTTCTTGAGATGGAAGTCCATTAGGGAAGAATGTTTTAGAGGCTAATAGCCTGCCATGTTGATAAGTTTTAGTAACAGACAGGACAGTAGAGTGAGGAAAAGTTAGAGTAATCTCTCCATGTAATAAACCTTGTGAGTATACTTCATGTAGCGTAGAGCCGTCTTTCAATACCTTGGTTATTGTCCCATCACACCCTCGTTTATTCCAATCCTGACCAGAAACGATAATCCCGTAACTGTTGCGGAAGGTTTCTTTCATGACGGAAGGATCTTGTCGGGATGCCGCCCCATAAGCAAAGCAGGAATACGTAAATACGCAAGCACAAAAAATCAACTGTTTCATGAGTCGGTAGCCCCCATTATTACGTTCAGCTATTCATGTAATAAACTAACCAAACGCTTATATTCTTCTTCTATTTCTTGATTAGAAAGTGTCTTATTTGCATCTCGAAAAGTAAGTCGTAAAGACACGTTTTTACTTTGTTCATTTGAGTTCTTATCTTGATATATACTGATCACGGAAACACTTTCAAGCCATTTAGAACGGAAACTTAAAAGTTTTTTCTTTAACAAGCCCGCTGGTGCCGATTCATCAATGGCGATAGTTACGTCGCGAGAAGAAGAGGGGTATATGGGATAAGGTTGATATAAGAATTCTAACTTCTTTTGCGTCGGCAGTAAATTATCAACATTGATTTCAGCAAAGAATACTGAAGATTTTACATGCACTTTTTTACATAATTCAGGATGCAGAGTTCCTAAAATACCTAGAAATTTTTTATTCAGATATATTTCTGCTTGTTGGTAGGGATGAAAATTAGGGTTACTACTCGGCTCGAAAGTATAGGACTCCGGAGAAATCCGTAGAAACGCACATAAGCGTTCAAACCACCCCTTGATAGAATAAAAGGATAATGGGCGATTGTGTGAAATCCATGAAGTGTTCTCTGCTTGGCCAGAAAGAATTATTCCTAATTTGTGGTTTTCTTGATATTTGGAACCCTGCTTACCATAAGACGTACCTAATTCAAAAGCATGTACGTAGGGGGCCTGTCTATGTAAGTTAGTTGCTAAGCTGTTTAGTAAGCCGGGTAGTAGTGAATTGCGTAAAACTGTCGTTTGACTAGAACCCTGTAAACTAAGAAAAGAAGTATCACCAGTGAGAGCAGCAGTTTCAGGATCAAGAAGGTCACAAGTGAAAAATTCTTGTAACCCTGCCTGAGATAAGAAATTCACTATTTTTCTTTTCAATAGATAAATAGGAGTATAAGTAGGCTGTTTCTCGATATCCTTAATTTGCCAGGGTTCAGTACGGCAAATCTCCTCAACTAGATCAATTTCTTCTTTAATATCGTTTCTGTAAGAAGGTATTGATACGTTAAGTATATCCTGAGAAGAGTTAGTATTGGCTTTAAAACCTAAAGAATTTAACTTATCTTCAAGAGTTTTTGAAGAAATTTCCCTACCTAACACACGCCTTATAGTTTTAGGGCGTAGGTGAATTTCATTTAGAGGCGCCGTTGTTGTCCCTAATACGTGGACAGGAGAAACTAATGCCTTAGGGAAGAGTTTTTGCACGTAGTGTATAGCGGCATATAGTGAAGTTAGGACATGATTTCGATCGATTCCTCGAGAGAAGCGATACGCGGATTCAGAATGTATAGGAATCTGGGTTTGCGAAGCACGGATAACGTTAGGAACAAAATAAGCAGCCTCTAATATAACTTCCTTTGTTGTTTCTCGGACAGAGGAAGCTAATCCACCCATTACTCCAGCAAGACCAAGTATCGTATTTTTATCTTCTACAACGACAGTATCTTCAGGTAGATCGACTTGTTGACTGTTGAGCAAGACAAGTGGTGTGTTGGTTCGAGTCTTAGTAACTTTCAAGGAGTCAAAATCGACGTAGTCAGCATCATAAGCGTGAAGAGGTTGACCCAGGGTAAGCATAATGTAATTTGTTATGTCAACAATAGAATTGATGGGCTTTTGCTGTAGCTGTAGCAATGTTGTTTGCAGTTCTCTGGGGGAGTCACAAATGCTTATTCCAGAAATTTTCACAGAGCATAAAAGTGGGCAGGCTTCAAAATTATGGTCCGTAGATCTCTTCGTGATAATCGGGAGAGGAGAAAACGAAAATTCTTCAGGGATAACAAGGTCTACGTCAGATAATAAAGCAATTTCTCTAGCAAGTCCTAGGACTGAGGCACAATGTCCAAGATTTGGAGTTAACGAAAATTCAATATAGCTATCAGAGAGAATCGTGCAAGCATCTTCTCCTAAAGGAGTGGTATCAGGAAACTCAAACAACTCTCGTGTATTTGTTTGTAAATGAGGGAAACCTATCTCGTCAGCACCACAACACATCCCTTGTGATTCTACGCCGCGTAATTTTGATTTTTTAATACTATAAGATTCCCCTTTAGCATCAGTGAGCTTAGCTCCTACGAGGGCTAAAGGAACAATGATGCCTGGACGACAGTTTGGGGCTCCGCAAACTACCTGAAATTCCTCTTTCCCAGTGAATAAAGTAGCTACTACTAGCTTATCGGCATTAGGATGTGGGATAGTGCTTACAACTTTTGCTGTTACTACTGAAGAAGGCAGATCCACGGAGGTCTCTACTTCTGCCTCAAGTCCTATACGGTCGCATGCTCCCAACACTGTTTTTACAGGAAGAGGAGAAGAAAAAAATGATTGCAATAAGGACAGAGAAACCCGCATGGATACTAGATATAAGACTATTTTTGTGACAGATTTTACGAGGAGGAATGTATAGTGGCAAGTATTTTAATACTTGAGAGTGAATCTATAATTCTAGGTAATTTTTAATGAATTCTAAAAAGAAGTTAAGATGGTTATGGCAAGCACTAGCTTTGAGTATAGGAGTCAATGTCATTTTCCTTCTGCTATTTTATTCAGCGATCTTCAGAAAAGATATTTACAAGTTAAAATTATTTTCAGGCCCCTTGATTGCTAAGAGTCATCGAGTTGCTAAAATTCCAGAAGATTTTTTAACCACCCTCTCACAAACCTCTTTTCATGAGCTATATTGTTTATTAGATAACAATGATTTATTCCATGGTCGTCCAATAAAATTATGGGCTCTTAGTGCCCTCATTCATAATTATTATGTTGATATTACTCCTGTATTATCTCACCCTCTAACGTTTACCGAGCTAAAGAGCAAAGAAGGATCTTGGTTATTGCCCAATCTAGGTGAAAAGGAATATTTTACGGTGCGTAAATATTTATCAGTTGAACGTTATCCGTTGACTTCAGAGGGGCTGTTTGTAACTATTGCTCGTGACTTAGCCTTAGGTAAAGTCGATGAAGATTGTCTGTACACGTTTTGTCACACACCAGAATTTTTATACTTACGTACTGTGCTTGCTGGAGCAGAAACACGATTGGCGTCTGTAGCAGCTTTGGCTCATATGGTGATAGAGGGAGGTAGCGAGTTATTTTTTTCTTTGTGTGATGCTAATAATCGTGCTACTGCAATTTCTGATCAGCAAAGGCGGGGTATTCTAATTGCTTATATGGAAAGAGGTATGGTACTTGCTTCCCTACTATTGCTGGCCAATGATCAGGAGTGGGTGCTGCACGAGTTTCCTGATGTTACTCTGTTGAACTTTATACAGATGTTACCCAAGGATGTTCTTCATAGCCAGGAGTTCATTTCTCGTGTTCTTGCTTCGCCTAGGGCTTATTTATTACAGTCGGATTGATTGTTTTTATTGAGACAGTCTTTTGGACAGTCTAAGGCCTCTTCTATAGTTGTCCCTGGGACAAGGTCCACTCCGCCTGGGTGCCAAGGAGCACATTTGCAAATCCGAAATATTGTCAGTTTCATCCCTTTACAGAAACCATGTTGTTTAAAAGCTTGCAAGGCGTATTGTGAACAAGAAGGAAAGAACCGACAGGGAGATCCTAAGATCGGGGAAATCGTCCATTGGTACACGATAATAACCATTTGACATAGCGATGATGGTAGTTGCTTGAAGATTTGTTTAAATGACATTAAAAACATCTTTGAGTAGAGCAACAGCGACTTCCAACATAATCAAGCAGATAATTGTCCATTCTAGAGCCGAGGAATGTTGGTGGTTTAATTGGTCGTTAAGAATTTCTAGAACATCTCCGAGAATAGTCAGACGATGGTTGAGAACGTTAATCCTTGCATTAATGTCCAAACAACTCAGCACATCAACATAGATAGGTTGGGTTTCTGGATGCTCCCAGAAAAAATCTGGTTCATCTAGTATATCGGAATGTAGATTAACTGAAGCTTTATCTAAGAAAAGTTTACCAATCTTCTTGGCAATAGCTTTCCTAGGCATAGAAATTTTTCCTTTAGTTGCCAGATCTTGAGGAAGACGTTTAGAATCTTCAATGGTTTTATAAATAGTGGCTTCGAAAATGGTGAGCTTTACAGATTGTGCTAATCCGAATGATATGGCAAGTTTTGTGTTGAGATGCTTGTCTGCTAGAATTAACCGATCTCTTCGGATCTGAAGTTTTTCACCGTAATCAAAATTATAACAGTCTATTTCTGGCTGAGGCAAGATATCAGGAGATGCCGTTACTATAGATTGTAACATTTTTACTTCTTCAGCTTCTTCCCAGCCCCAAAAAACTGTCACCCCAAACGGAAAGAAAATAGCGATCCTATCGTCCTCTTCTGGATGCTTAGGCGATACTAG
Organism: Chlamydia ibidis 10-1398/6; assembly: GCF_000454725.1. NCBI lineage: Bacteria > Pseudomonadati > Chlamydiota > Chlamydiia > Chlamydiales > Chlamydiaceae > Chlamydia > Chlamydia ibidis. The sequence continues at coordinate 221,190 of NZ_APJW01000001.1, forward strand.
TACATATTCCCTAGATAGAACAGTAGGAAAATGAGACTTTAGAAGGTGGAATAACACGTGAAGGTTATAACACGAAGCTGTGCAGTAAGCTGTACAACGCATGGCTTTTAGTAAAAAATTGTTATGCGAATATATTTTACCTAATTTTTCCTCCTAGGGAAACATTTTTTTTCTTGAGAGAAAGGTGTTTGCCTAGTTAAGCTATTCCTTTTGCGGAAGTGGCGGAATTGGTATACGCGCTATCTTGAGGTGGTAGTGGAGCTTTCCTTAGGGGTTCGAGTCCCCTCTTTCGCATTTCTGGTTGTTTTTTAATCTCTCCCTCCGCTTTTTTGGACCAAATCTTGTATCACGACTACTTCTCCATGTTCCCAGGATTAACGATAGTAGTCTGTTTGAATTGTATGATTTCTGTTTGCAATTAATCCTCTGTTCCATAGGATCAGATCGGTAATACTTTGTTTCTGTCACGTCTTTGTAAATCAACAGGTTGTCGAAGTTTATTTCTGTTAATTGAGACGAATAGGGTTTTATTAAAAATAAGGAATTACCAAATGAATATCAGGTTTATTTTAATTGCTTTAGTTTCCTTAATAATTACACCACTTTCTGCGTACTCTCGAGATAAATGCATTAAAGAACCAAGCGCTATCTCTTCTGACGAAGAATATTTTAAATATTTAGAAGAGGGTGAGGCGTCGCGAATTTATGTGTCTCAAGAAAAAAGTGGACAGATGAAGACTAGGGAATTTGTGTCCCTTGATTTAGTCTCCAAATACATGGTCCCTATTTTAGCTTATCAAATAAAAAAATCCGGGAAACATTACGACGCTATCGTAGCTATCCCTAGAGGGGGGTTATGCCTTGCTCAGATGTTGTCGTATCCTTTGCATATTCATAATATTCTTTTTGCTTCTGCTCAAAGTTATTTTGAAGGAGATATTCAAGGGGAAGTACAGATAGGACAGCTACCAAATCTAGAAAATTATAATCGAGTACTTTTAGTGGATGATTTGTTAGATTCTGGAAATACGATTAAAGTTTTGCTTCAGACTTTGGGAGCTTTATATCCGAAAGTAGCAATTGACACATGTGTGGGGCATATAAAGTTATCCAGAGATCCGATGCCTACCTACTATTGTTTTGAGGGTAAAGATTGGATTATTTATGAGTGGTATGGATCACATGTTGAATAACCTAACTGGGACGCATCTTAGTTGGTAATTGATGCCTACAAGGGATAACTAGCGTCTCTTTTACAGGGAGTTTTACGGCGTTATTTTTACTGTTTTTACATAATAATTATCTCTTTTAAGCAATTATATTTTCTGTATACGTAAGGTGTATAGTAGGTATTTTATATGATCATCTTATAATTCACTGTAAAGGGAGCTTACTAGTTTATCCGATAAACTCTTGGTGTTTTGACCAATTAAATGGGAGTATATTTTGCGTTTTTTCCTTGTTTCCTTGTTGTTTTTTCTAGGTGTAAATTGCGAGAACTATGCTTATGGTGATCATTACGTTTTTCGGGATGATGAAAGTTTCCATGTTGATAAATTTGATTTTTCTGGAAAATTTCCTGAGTTAGAAGTTATGGAAATTCGTGCTGAACGAAAAAAACGAGTTCATTTTGATGCCTCAGGAGAGTTCCCCGAATTGGAAACGATTACTTATAAGGGCTCTTTTGGTTATCTAAAAGCTAAAGTAACGGGAAATTATCCAAAACTATCTTCTATGACAATCGATTGCACTTCCTGCAAGATGGATATCGATTGTCGCGGTATTTGGTCTAGAAGTGCTCATATTTTTATCCATAACATCTCTGAACCAATAAACATTATATTGCCCAAAGATGTTGGTGTAGTCGTCCATACCAAGGTATCGACGGGGGGTAAAGTAGCTGTTCAAGGTGATCTTATTAAGAAAGGAAGGGGTATCTGGGCTAAAACTTACCTTAACTCTTTAGCTAACACTAGTGCTATTGTTCTAACGTTTGAAGTTAATAGTGATGCAGGGGGGATTATTACTTTATGCTGAATCTTTAAGCGTTTACGTGTTGTGTTGTTTGGAATAACGCAATAATTTTTTCTGAAAGTTTTATAGGAAAATTAGAGAGTTCGACGAGATCTTGAAATTTTTTTGCTTGTGCAATAGCACAGATAATTTTTTCTTCTTCCCTTTCTAACTGAATGCCTGATTCGGGTGCATCTTTAGGACAGAATTTCATCCCTTGATATCGGATTAAATTGGGAGTGGCAATAACTTGTTTGCATGTGGAACACTTCGAAGATAAGTCTAGAATACCTTCATATTGTAGAAGTTTGATCAAAAATATTGAGGCAAACATCTGCGGGTTTTTACTTTGGGGAAGCCGGATTAGAAAATTCAACACGAGAGTAAAAAGTATTTTCGAAGGTTTCTCATGCCATTGAGACATTAAAATCCCTCTTACCATGTTTCCCGCAGCAGATAAAAGTTCATATGATGCTTTAATTTCCGAAAAGGGATTTTTAACCTCTGCTCGTACTAGAATCCGTATTTTATTAGCACGTTCTTGTAGTTGAAATTCTCCTAGAGATATTGGCTGTAGGCAATCACGAAACTCACAACTTAGTGTTTGGCCATGTTTAACAAAAAATGATACCAATCCTACTGGAGATAGAATCGTAGCTATTAGATGATCTTTCCCTGACGGACAGATTTTTAATACAATTCCTGGAAGATTGGAGAGCATGGTTTAGGTATTTAGTCTTTTGATTTTTAGGTAGTAGGAGATTAGTTGAGAGTATGACGGTAAGCCGGGATAAAAATCTAGAGTTTGCGTTTCTGGATTGATAAACCCTGTTTTTTGTTTATTGTAACTAACCACCGAAAGACATGGAGCTCCAATAACGTAATTATAACTTAAAACTTGGTTAATGGTTTTCTGATTAATTACTTCAGCTTTACATTCGATTAACCACAAGGGTTTTGGATGTCCAAAATCGTGTTGCTTATTCATGTCATCTATGTATGTGGTAGGAGTAATTACTAGAACGTCGGGGCGTCGTTTAGGAAGGTACGTGTCTTTACAATTGAGAAGAGGAAGCAAGGTGCGAAGGCCCTTTTCTACAATGATGAGATTTTTTGGATATCCGAGTTCGTCAGTCAGAAAAGTTAATAAACCTTGTCGTACACATTCTTCAGGGGTAACATGAAGATTTTTGTAGCGTATTGGGTCAAAAATTTTAAGTTTAGAATCATTCACAATATTATTAATTTTCTAAATCAATAGAGATTATTACATACTTAAAGATAATTTATTATCCCGAGGAAATCAATAAATAGGAAAGGACTTCCTAAACAATCCTTGATGAAAATGTAGATTGTTTAGGAAGTAATAAGATTCTATCTCTTTGAAACTGTAGAAATAATACAGTTATTATAGAAGATTTTCATAGAAAGCGGGGGGCTTTTGGTCGAACGGGAAGGCTTCTTCCGCTTCTTTCGGTAAACTTACCCCTCGTTTTTTCTTATCTATTCGTGTTTTTTGGCGTTTGTTGATCATATTTCGAATTTTCTTAAATGATGAAATTACTGCCGTGTAAGGGTTTTCGTGTATCGTTTTAGCTTGAAATGTATCTTTGCCTATAACCACCACAACATGAGTTTCTATACTATGCTTGTTTTTTTGAGGTGTAAAAACTACGTGTATCGCGTCTGACACAGGTAGCTGATTACTCTTATTAAAAATTAGTTTTTTTAGGGGTTGAGAAATTTGAAAAGATTTGCCAGTAATTTCAACAGGACCTTGGCAAAACTTGTTTCGTTTTGTTTGTTTATGCGGACGACAAGAACGTTGCATAAAATCTCCTTGAATCTGTTCTAATAGTATAGAGGAGATCGGAGGAGTGGGAAAAATATACGAAGAAAAAGAACCTTCTCCTATATATGACATTATAAGGAAAGTCCTTAATACTAAAAAGCTTTGACGCACCGAAGAGGGCTCGAACCTCTAACCACCTGGTCCGAAGCCAGGTACTCTATCCAATTGAGCTATCGGTGCTTATAGAAGCAAAAAGCCTTGTCTTGAATCAAGAAAAGGGGTCAGCTTAACAAAAGTTGTCCCGAAACTCAAGAAAAACTCCTATTTCTTTAGTGTGTAGATTTCTTGATCATAGGGAAAGCATACTTTCAGTAAGGTATGTCGGTGCTTCTAAAATCACAGCTCTTTCTAAGATATTCGATAATTCTCGAATATTCCCGGGCCAGGAGTAGTCAATCAGAGCATCCTGTGCATCTTTTGATAAAACTTTCTTTGTTTTGTTGTTCAAGCGACAAAATTTATCAAGAAAGTATTGGGCTAAAGGTAAAATGTCATCTTTTCGTTCTCTCAAGGGGGGCAGGTGCAGAGGGATAACATTAAGACGGTAATATAGGTCTTGCCGAAAACTTTTTTCCTCTATCGCTTCTTTGAGATCTCTATTCGATGTTGCAAGAATACGGACATCTACAGATATTGTCGTTGTGCCTCCCAAATGTTCGAATTCTCGTTCTTGTATAGCTCTTAATAGCTTGGCTTGTAGATTGATAGGAACTTCTGTTATCTCATCTAATAAAAGAGTGCCTTTATGGGCTAATTCAAAACGTCCGGATTTTTTTGTGGTGGCTCCGGTGAATGCCCCCTTTTCATGACCAAAGAATTCTGATTCGAGTAAGGTATCTGGAATAGCTGCGCAATTAACTTTTATGTAAGGGTAGCCTGATCTAGGTGAATTTCTGTGGATAAAGAACGAAAGGACCTCTTTCCCGCATCCCGATTCGCCATGTATAAAGATGTTGGCAGAGCTATTAGCAGCTTTCTTGGCTTTCTCTAATATTTGTTTCATAGCTACACTTTCTGCAATTAGTGGGTGGGCATCCGAAGAAATCTGTGATTTTAACAGTAAATTTTCGTTAACAAGAGATCTAATTTCCTTGGCTTTAGAGATAAAGGCAAATAAAGCCTCTGCTGAAAACGGTTTTGTTAAGTAGTTAAAAGCTCCATGGTGCATAGCTTTTACTGCATTTTCAATTGTTCCGTATGCCGTAATTACAAGCACGGGGGGATGGTTGGGATGATTTTTTGCTGCAGCAATAATATCGAACGCAGAACCATCAGGCATATTCATATCAGAAATAATTAAATCAAAATTTTCTTTACGTATCTTCTGTATGCCTTGATGTACATTATCCGCTGTTATTGGGGTATAGCTCCGAGATATGAGTAGATCGGAAAGAAAATCTCGAAGAAGGGGTTCATCGTCGACTATGAGAATTTTTTCTATCACCATGTGTTTGTTAAGGAATGTTGATTAAATATTTTTTTTATTTCTACTATTTAAAAGAAATCAATGTAAAGAAATAATCAATAATTCTGTTTTTCTTTTATTTAAAAAATAAAAAACCTTTTTGTGTTGATCTATAGTTCTTTTTGATTGTAAAATTCTTATGCTTAATTTTTTTAGGGCTATTTATGGCTACAGATCACACAAACCAGAATTTGGTATCGTCTAATACACATGCGCATCCCTTGTTACGCAATGACGGAATGCCTATTTTTTCTCCTTTGACAGCTGAAGACAGGGGCTATGTGTTATCAGAGCATAAGAATCATATCTTGACAGCCACTAAGATTGGGATGTTTTGCCTTTCTTTAGGATCTGTGTGTGGTGGAGCTTTGGTTCTCGCTCTTCTTCCTCACATATCTTGTGGAATAGGCATAGCATTTATAGCCCTGGGTTTAGTCCTCCTAGTGCTAAGTCTTCTAGCATTTCTATCTAGCCCTACTGTCCGTCCCCATCCGATTAAAATCCCTATGTTGCGGCAGATGCAAGACGAGTTTTACAGAGTTGCTGATGTCGTTGATGCTAGGAATTTGTTAACGCATGGTTTTGAAGACAGTGAAGATCCCAGAGCAGCTTTAGAGAAAAGAGTCGAACTTCTACTGCGATTGGATAAAGATTTAAGGTCTAAAGAAGATGGATTATACGCGCTTTTAGCTAACCAAAAAGACACGGATTTAGTTTCAGTATCTGAGTTGACTAGTTTTCGGGATATGCAACTACAGATATCTGAACAGCTAGACCTTCTGTATAGATGTTATGGTAAATATGTGACCGGTGATTACTCTTCTGAAAATCCTAGTGAAGAGGAGAAATTAATTTCTCTATCTAGAGAGAAAGAAATGAATCAACGTCTTCTTCAAGACGTACTTTTAGAAAAAAATAAGTGTTATGATGTTGTTGAATCTCTAAAGATCGCTTTATGTAATATTGAAGATAGAATCCTGGGTGTAACAGACGAAGATATCTCCTCAGCACCTATAGATGAGTTTCATGATATCTTGTCTGTAAGAAATGACCGTTTATCTAAGTTAGGAGAGGCGTTCAAAGAATTAGCTAGACTATGTATTATTGAGGATCAGTTACGTACCCGACGCTCGGAAATTGAAAGCGAGATACAAATATGTGTAGATCCTTTGTTATCCATGCCTATTCTTTTGCGTGATTTTAAGAGCAAGTATTTAGAATCTTCTACTCAAGCCCGTTGTTTACGGGATATGTTGCGCAGCGCAGAGATGAAAGTTAAAGAGAAGGAATGTGAGATCGAGGACTTGTTATCAAAAGTACAGAGACAACAAGAATCGACTCAAGCAATTTTGTCTAGACAAATGGCTTCAGATCCGGTGGACAGCTGTCTTAATGATCTTATAGAGAAGAGTGAGACTATAAAAGATCTTAATGAACAATTGGAGATATTCAGAGGCCTACTCGCAGAGTCTAGAAAGGTGAACGAAGATCTGAATAAGTTAAGGGCTGATCATGCTAGAAATGTGGAAGAGTTAGCTGGCATGACCGTACAGGAGCAGGTACTTCATAGTAAAATTTCTGCTCTGGAAGACCAATTGGACGTGCGTATTAAGGCAGAAAAAGAACTTCGACAGACCTTAGGTGAGTTACAAAGTTTAGTATTAGAGTATTCGTCGCAAGATCAGACTTCTCAAGAAGTTCTTCTACTACAGAAAGAGCTTCGAACTCTTTATGATCGTTTGCGGGAATCTGATGAGGAACGACAGGATTATCTGGAAGAGCTATGCTCTTATAGATTAAATGTGCAGGACCTTAAATCTAAGATGCACGTAATGCGAGAAGATCTTCGAATCAAAGAAGAAGAGGTGGCTGCTCATAGAGAAGAAATTTTGCAACTTCAGAATCAGTTAGATAGATATGAAGAATTAGAGCAAAAATCTGCGGAGTCCGGAGATACTTCTGCTAAGTTGGATAGCGACTTCCAACTGGTGCAACGTGAGATTAAACGACTTGAAGGAATAAACGCTCAGCTTTCATCGCGTACTCAAGAGCTTATTCAAGAAAATACTCAGGTTGTTGATATCCTCAGGAGAAGCGAGGGTGAGAAGAATAAACTTATAGAAGATATTCGTTCTCTGCGTCGTAGCTATGCCGATGAGATAGCTAAATTACAGAAAGAAAAATCTGATATGGAAGAACTCTTAGAACAACGTCATCTTAAACATCTAGAGTCTCAGGTATTGTTAAGTTCACGATCTATGCAATTAGAAAAATTATTGGCGGAGTCTAAGCAAGCTTTAGGAGAATCACAAGAAGGTGCTCTGTATATGCTTGCACAGCAAAATATTCTACTGTCTCAACATATTAAACAAAAAAGAAAGCTAGACATACAGAGTATGAGTTTCAGAGAAAAATTATCTTTCACTTCTCCGAGATTCTTTGGAGATTTAGGCGGCGAGTTATCATGTGCTTGGTCACGTCCTGGTATTTCTCTTGAACACGAATTGCCAGAATCTTCTTCTATAGAAGAGAAAAAAGCTGTTGTTATGACACGTTGTGAACGAGAATGGTTATTTGCCCTACTTGGTGCATTTACAAATCAAGAACTAGAAACGGTCGTGCGGGAGGCAAATGCATTAGCAAGATCAACACCTGAGGGCACTGTTGAAGCGCATGTTCTCTTTGACACTTTATCATCCAAATTTACACATCTTATTGATGCTCAAAACTTGCTTGAAGATTGGTTGACCAATTGTTATTCCTATATCACAAATCTAGATATTTTCAGATGTAGAGAACGTTGGACTGGCTTTTTGTTTACTTCCCTGTTATCGATGCATAAAGGTGATGGAGGTAGGTTGGCTGGACTTTCTTTAGTGGAAAATCGGTATTTAGATTGCATTTCTTGCTTTAACGGAAATCTGCCTTTGGTGCTTTCCAGTATAGGTCGTTCTGAAGAGGGCACCTCTCCAGCATGTGCGAATCCTTTAGGAGATTTGAATTTTGAGTCCTGTGGTAACATTAGTTGGTCAGTTTTGATTAGTACTGTTTCCGAGCTTCTTGCTTTCCGAGAAAAAAGTGGAACCCAGTTTATTCTTAACGCGGATCATATTCGTAATTGTATTCTCCACACCGTGCCAAGATATTTAGAAATGCTTAAGAAAGAACGTACCTCAGAAGCAAAATGGATTTTCCCACAAGATATCTAGTTCGTAGGCAATTTTAGTGTGAAAACAACGTTCTGGTTAATATTCTCGACGTGAATGTCGCCTCCATGGAGGCGCATAATCTTTTGTGCTTCAGCTAGACCTAATCCATTACCCCGGGTTTTCGTAGTGAAGAAAGGGGTAAATAATTTATTCATGACCTCTGTAGGTAATTCTCCTGGATTGCTAACAGATATGTCTCCACCTGGGTGTAGAGTCAAAACTATAGGAAGGTGTGTAGCTTCGGAAGCATTTTTCACCAAATTCCAAACTACGCTTTTCATACGATCTGTATCTATAGACCGTTCTATAGAAGCGGATGTTCTTCGTTCAAATTGGCAAAGAGGAAAGGTAATAGAAAGTAATGGAATTAATGAAGAGAAGAATGCTTGTAGATCTATAGTTTTTAAGTGTAATGGTTGAGATTTTGTAAACTCTAGCATAGAAGAAACTAGAGAGTTCAGAGATCGTGTGCCATCTATGATAGAGGATAGCATTCTCTGGTGCCTAGGTGATGGAAGTTCTTCTTTTAAAAGAGAAGCAAAACCTGCAATCCCAGTTAGTGGGTTTCGGATTTCGTGAGCTAACGTTGCTGTCATTTTCCCTAATTCTGATATGCTACGATATTTTTCTATGGCGTGTTCTAATTGTCTGTACTCAGATCGATCGCGAATAAGAATGAATAAGTAATTATTCATATCATTTTTTCTTACAAAGATTTCTACATCCCGGTCATTATCATTTTTTGATAATGTCAGCCTTAACGTTTTAGGTTTAGGTGTAGTGGTTAGATATTCTTTTAATGAGAATCCAAAGAAATTATCCGGGAAAAATTGATCAAAAGGTTTGTGAAGGATTTCCAAATTTCCAGGAATGCCGAGAATATCTTTAGCTTGGGAATTACAAATAAGAATAGTCCCCTGTTCTGATAGGAGAATAATTCCATCAGGGATAGATGTTAAGATGGTGTTAGCTTCTTTATAGGATTGAGTAACACGAGCTTTAATTTCTAACAGTTCGTGCGTTGCAGAACAGGAGTTACATATATTGTTTCTGTTCATAGATCCCTAATTCTTTTTTTCTTAACATATAGTTTTTTTTATCAGCAGAAAGAATCTGTAAAATAACTTTGCGAATGTCCTCCAATTCATTTTGAATATCTTGTGGCAATATTGGGGTGAAGGAATGCCAAAATTCTTTGATTTGGTGGTCTATTTTTTCTATACAAGATAACAGGGTTTTTTTCTGCTGCAATACATCCGCTAATTGATCAGAAGACAGAGAGAACTCTGTTTCTGTAAGATCAAGAATGGCTAGGAAGAAGCCTTTCTTCTTTTTCAAAAGGAGCATTAGGGATCGTTCTTTCATGGAGGCGAACTAAAAAATCTAGATAGAAGTCTGCCCTAAAGAAAGCGTGGAAAAGATTTATTAGCAACCTGAAAAATGAAGAGAAGATTAATGCCGGCGATTGGACTCGAACCAACACCTTACTGCTAAGAGTAGATTTTGAGTCTACCGCGTCTACCATTCCGCCACGCCGGCATAAAATCTATGGGGACAATTTACGTGTTCTATTCTAATAATCGCAAGGAAAATCTCTGGTGTTGGGGGATTAATTATCTAGATTACAGGTATGTTATTTTCAAGATCATACAAGATTTCGATAGTCAGATAGCTATAGCCATCCATTTTTTGAATCTTTAGAGAAAACTCTCCATTTTCTAACATTACCTCAGATTTTTGAAATTCCTTAATAAAGGGAAGCACCTGTTTTTGAGTATAAAGAGCAGGTAAAATACGTTTGATATGGTCTAAACTAATGCTATCTGGTAGGGAAAGCAATGCAGCGGCTCCAATAAGATGTTTCTTTGATAGATGGTTGCCTTGGGCTGAAGAAAATGCAAGATGATTAGGGCAGCAGTATCCCTCGACAATTGAACAAGGGAAATGGGTATTTAATAGGCGAATAATCGTAACCAACCTAGGGAATACGAAGAACTCTTGAAATAAACTGTGCTGTAGACCATCACAATCATACAAAATACAATCGTCAGTTTCTAATTTTTCCTGATGTCCTCGACAGTGTAGGGAGTATTTAGTAATGATATGATGTTTGGGGCATTGCCAGTCATATCTAGGATTAGGAACTTCTTCACTAATGGGATAAAGGGTAACAGGTATTCCTAATTGTGATGTAATTCTTTCTGGAATCACCAAATAAGGATGGGATGTATCTTTAGAACATCCTAGACAGAATACTATAGAACACACCAGTATATACCCTAAGTTTGACATAGGGATGTTGGTAAAATATCTCGATAGTTTAGAGAAAACTGCGTGCGAATTATTCTCTATGCTCAAAGGTATACCCCTATTTTTTTAATAGTCTATACTACTAAATAGAACCAGTAATAGTAATCTTTTGTTATTCTGTCGAATGCGTTTAGTATATAACTATCACTAGATTTCTTACTCTAGTCTATATAATTGGGTGTTTTTCATTTAAGGTTAGTTAGTGGTTATGCAAATCGATCAGTTTGACGTTTTTCTTTTTGATTTAGATGGTTTGGTATTAAATACGGAACCTATATTCTACCGTGCTTTTCTAGAAGCTTGGGAATCCTATTCTGTCCCGCTATCTATGGACTTTTGCACATATTATCATCTTTCTATGCTGGGACGGGAAAAATTTCAGGAATGTGTAATAGAGGACTTCCCTGCATCTAAAGGATTTTTCCCAAAATGTTTTGAAGATAGGGAAAGATTATATCGAAATTTGGTTAATGAAGTAGTCCCAGAATTGATGCCCGGAATAGAAACTTTTTTAAAGTGTTTAATTTCGAAAAATAAGATCTGTGGTGTAGTTACTAATTCTTCTAAAGAAGTGACGACTCGTTTCTTATCTAAAATTCCTACTTTGGAGTTATTTCATTTTTGGGTAACACGAGAGGATTATCCTCGTTCTAAACCTTATCCTGACAGCTACCAGTATGCGTATCGTACTTTTGTGCGGCAGGAACAAAAAGTTGTTGGTTTTGAAGATAGTATTAAAGGATTACGAGCTCTCTCTAAAATTCCAGCAACTATGGTTGCGATTAATCCAATGATGTCGTTGACAACTCATAGCCATCCTGATTTCGAGGGCAAGAATTTTCACTATTTCCCTTCATTTTGTGAATTATGCCCACAACACGAAGAACAAAACCAATTGTAAGGGTATGGGTAACATACGTGATGTAAGAGAAGACCGTAGCCAGGTGCCGCGGGAGGGCCTTTTCTACGATTTTTGCTAGTAAGAATTTTTGCTATATATTCAGGAGGATACTTACCTTTACTGACATCCAATAGAGATCCAACAATATTTCTTACCATTTTATATAGAAAACCATTTCCTCGGCAGATCACTGTAACTGTTTCTTCTGTGTCTATGATATCGAGGTGAAATAAAGTGCGGATAGTAGAAGAGTAGTCACGTCCATGGTTAGCAAAAGAAGCAAAGTCGTGAGTGCCTATTAGGTATTGTGCTCCAGCACGCATGAGATCTATGTTTAATCTATGTCTAGGGTTATAAACAAACGTTTGTTGCCAGGGCAAAGGTTTAAAAGATTTTGAGAGAACATAGCGGTATTCTTTTGCAATGGCTTGAAATCGCGAATGAAAGTTATTGTCAGTGATAGCAACATCGCGGACAACAATATCTTTAGGAAGAATGGAATTTAGTGTTTTTTTAATTACTCCTCGTTCCTGAAATAATGAGTGTTTAGGAAGCGACATATGTGCTACTTGCCCATAAGCGTGTACACCAGCATCTGTTCTTCCAGAAGCGACTACAGAAGGAACATATTTAAGAACTTTAGATAGAGAGTTTTCAATGGTTTCTTGAATAGTTGGAGCGTTGGGTTGACGTTGCCAGCCAGAATATTTTGTCCCTTGGTACGCTAACAGTAATACTATCTTTCCCATGTAAGAGCATTTGCAATAGTTAAATCTTGAGGATAAGTAATTTTAATTTGCGGATGCTTATTATACACGAGTGTAGTGGGAATGCCAAGAATCTCTGCTGCATGGGTGTCATCAGTTAAAATTTCTCCTATATCTTTTGCTAAACATAGACCTTCCAATAGGATTTCTGTTCGCAAGCATTGTGGAGTGTGGACAATGGCTAAATTATCACGAGCTATAGTTTTTACCGGAGAACATTGCTTTACCGTATATGTAAGGGGAGAGGCTAAGGTTGCGGATCCTGATATAATAGCAGCGGACATTATATCATTAACCTCGTCTAAGTAAACAAAAGGTCGAGCTCCGTCATGTACCAATACCCAAGGCTGGGATACTTCCAGCACGCCAGAAAGGACGGAATCCTGTCTTGAGTCTCCAGGGATAGCAAATTTTACAGAATAATTTTGAAATACTGTCTGATATTGAGCATCACAAACAACAACAACTTCTTTGATCTTTGGAATCTGTAAGAAAATTTTTAAAGAGTTAAGGATTAGGGGATCACCTTGAAAAGGAAGATATTGTTTAGGTTGGTCGCTACCAAAACGATTTCCTTTCCCACCACTAAGTAAAATAAGAGAATAGCTAGGTTCCATATTCACAGCGAACACAACAGATTTCTGGGGGAGAACAAAATCGTAACCTCTTTAGCCCACCTAATCCGCGGTTTACGTATAATTGCTTTAGCCCATCAACAAAGTGAAAATGCCCTCTCGTTAAATTAGGATTTTCTAGACCAGACAGTCTATTCATGATTTTATTAGCGAATTTTGGCCATGGTAGTGAGACCTGGGGCCCGTGAGTATGTCCGGAAAACACTAAATCTCCTGAGTGATTATCAAGCAAAGTTATTGTGTCCGGGTTATGTGACAAGATAATGCCAGGCAGGGTAGGATTATAATTGGAGAATGCCTGTTCAGGATTACATTGTCTGGCAAAAATATCACCAAGCCCTACAATGTTTGCAACATCTGGGATGGTGTAATTTTCATTATGTAAAAGGGTAATAGGAGTTTTCTTCAATAATGCTATGAGCTCTGGGTGTGGCATTTGTGGCTGCAAAGTTTTAGCAAACTTATAGCGATTAGACGAGAAAAGAGCTTGTATTATCGATACAAAAATTCTTTTCAATGGTTGGCTAGATTCTAGGGGGATTACATCGATTTCACCGTGATGATTGCGTGAAACGTATGATTGATAATCATGATTTCCTAAAACAGCAAAGGTCCCTAAGCGAGCTTTTAATGTGTGCAAAAACGCTTCCAACCGATCAGGATCTTCTACCTGAGCTCGACAAAGGAAATCTCCAGAAAATAAAAGAATATCTGGCGATAAGCTAGCAATTTCTTTGGAGACCTTGCGTAAAAACTTCTGAGGTACCGATTTATGAAAGTGAAGATCAGAAATCTGCACTATACACAAACCATGAAGGTGCGCATACTTTCTGGGAACTTTCCATTTCACACTAGAAACACGTAGCGAATTTGGCTCTATCATGCCTGCCCATAAAACGACAAGCAAAGAAAGCAAAACTATAAACGATAGAGCAACTGGTACCATACATCTAACTCCTCGCCCTGGTGGACGAGGATCCTAAAGAGCCAATCCGTAGTACTACTTTGTAATATGTTTGGAGATAAGTTTTGTCATTTGGAACATATCGACGGGCTTGGAAGAACCGAAAACTTTTGCTAATTTTTCATCGGGCAGAATATTTCTTTTATTCTTAGGGTCTTGGCAATTATTAGCTTTAATATAGTCCCATGTTTTTTTGACTACCTCAGTACGGGGCATAGGGCCCTTCCCAACTATTGCTGCTAGATCCTCGGAAAGATTGACAGGCTGCATGAATGCAGAGTTCTTATTTTTTTCACTCATCGGTTACTCCTAGTAAAGGTGGTACGAAGAGACCCTAGCTCTTCATCGCAACTTTTTTATCTTTCTGGTAGGTTTCTCGTCAAAACAAAAAAAAGAAACGGTTTCTGACTGGCTCGTTGTTAGGGTTTTGAGTGTACACTATTGCTAAAAGCGTAGCATGATGTCAGGTCTACCAGCCCCTATATCTTAGACCAGGTAAGTGCATATTTATATGATTCCATTTCTATAACAGACGTTCATATCTAGCAATTGATTTGACATAAACGTTTATTCATCATTTTATTTTGCAACCAAATCCAATAAAGAAGTACTGACATTGTTTCGAAGTTTCGAAATTCTCGAAGTTCCCTTCCGTATCTAACTAATAGAGGATCCTACTTAATTTTATCCTAGGGGGGATATCTCTTAGTGAGGATAATGCGGTCTCGTTGACTTTTTACCATTTTCTTCTCTAGAATTTTAGTTCGAAGAGTTCTTATGAGAAAGCTATGCATGAAAATTTAGAAAAGCGTTTAGAAGTTTTATTGTCTGGGTTGGCTTTAGCCGGGAGGTCTCTTTGACCCCGAAGGTAAAGAGAAAGAACTAGATATTTTGGAGGAAAAGACCCTGGAAGAGGGTTTTTGGAATAATGTGGGTGAAGCAGGTAAAATCACTGAGAGAATTGCTTCCTTAAAGAAACAACTTTCTGCTTATCAAGATTTTAAAGCTAGAGTGGATAATTTAGTTTTTTTCTTGAGCGATAGTGAGGCGTGTGATGACAGTGAATTACGTCGTGAGTTAGACAAGGAATTTGTTGCTTGTGAGGAAAGGCTAGCTCAATGGGAGACAGAACGGCTGTTATCTGGAGAGGTGGATAAAAATAATTGCTTTCTTTTTATGAATGCTGGAGCAGGAGGCACGGAATCCTGCGATTGGGTAGACATGCTATTTCGCATGTACTCTCGTTGGGCGTCGTCACATCAATGGAAAGTGGAAGTTGTAGATCGTGTAGATGGTGATGTAGCAGGAATTAAGCATATCACGCTAAAGATATCTGGTGAGTATGCATATGGTTATGCGAAAGCAGAACGTGGGGTACACAGATTAGTACGTATCTCTCCGTTTGATAGTAATGCTAAACGACACACGAGTTTTGCTTCTGTTGATGTATCTCCTGAAATTGATGACCAAGTAGAGATAGATATTAAGCCAAATGATTTGCGCATAGATACATTTCGTTCATCAGGTGCGGGTGGTCAGCATGTAAATGTTACAGAGTCCGCTGTAAGGATCACACACTTACCTACAGGCATTGTCGTTTCTTGCCAAAGTGAGCGTAGTCAAATTCAGAATCGGGAAAGCTGTATGAAAATGCTTCGTGCAAGAATTTATGAGAAAATTATGCAAGAAAAATTAGAGAAGCAAATGACTGAACGTAAAGATAAAAAAGAGATTGCTTGGGGCTCTCAGATCCGTAATTATGTTTTTCAGCCATATTCTTTAGTGAAAGATGTGCGGACGGGATATGAAACAGGGAATGTACAGGCAATGATGGATGGTGAGTTGTTGGATGATTTTATCAAGGCATTTTTATCCCAATATGGTGACGCTCTATGAAAAAAGTGTCGGGTACACATATAGCTGGATTAGAAGTACGTTACACATTGGCTAGTGATGCAGACTATGTACGTTTTTGGTTAAACGATCCCAAAATTCTTCGAGGTTTCCCTCTTAAAACAGAAGCGGAGATCGCAGAAAGCGTAAATTTTTGGATAGGTTTTCATCGTGTGAAGAGTAGTTTAACTGCGGTTTATGAAGGAGAAGTGGCTGGAGTAGCCACTCTTATTTTAAATCCTTATATTAAAGTTGCTCATCATGCTTTAATTTCTATTATCGTAGGTGAGCAGTATCGCAATAAGGGTATAGGCACCGTTCTGTTGAATAACCTGTGCCATTTGGCGAAAGAACGTTTTAAATTAGAAACTCTTTATCTTGAAGTTTACGAGGAGAATCCCGCGATACATCTTTATAAACGATTTGGATTTATTGAAGTTGGGAGACAGGCACACTTTTATAAAGATGAAATCGGTTATTTAGCAAAAATTACAATGGAAAAAGATCTTTGATTTTCTAGATTTATCATCTTTAAATGCAGTGTTTCCAAATTTTTCTTGGATTAGCTAGAAATTTTTTTAAGGCTACGAATCTTTGCAAATCATTATATATGTTATCTCTGAAATCACATTATCAGTATAAACAGTCGTCTTCTGTTCCTGTCGATTATACTGCTGGTAATGTATATAATCTGCAAAAGATATACGAAGATCTCAATGATAAGTTATTTCAGGGCTCTTTGAAGTTAAAGATCGGTTGGTTTGGTCGTCAAAAATCCAGAACTGGTAATAGTTTGGTCTTAGGTTGTTTTCACGAAGAAGAACAATTGGTACGTATCCACCGTTCTTTAGATAGACGTGATGTCCCATTATTTTTTGTAGAGTATGTAATTTATCATGAAATTATACACAGTTTAGTCCCTAGGGAATATTCGTCTTCTGGTAGGACGATGTTTCACGGGAAAAAATTTAAAGAATATGAGCGGCGTTTCCCAATGTATGAGCATGCTATTGCTTGGGAAAAAGAAAACGCTTTTCTGTTATTGCGAGGATATAAATTAGTAGGTAAGGAAGATGGCAGGACATAGTAAGTGGGCCAATACGAAGTATCGTAAGGAACGTGCTGACCACAAAAAGGGTAAGATTTTTTCAAGAACCATTAAAGAACTAATCTCTGCTGTGAAGATGGGTGGGCCTGATCCTAAATCTAATGCGCGTCTACGCATGATTATTCAAAAAGCAAAGGATCAAAATATCCCTAATGAGAATATTGAAAGGAATCTCAAAAAGGCTTCTTCAGCAGATCAAAAGAATTTTGAGACAGTTACTTACGAGCTTTACGGTTATGGTGGTGTGGGTATCATTGTTGAAGCAATGACCGATAATAAGAATCGTACAGCCTCTGATATGCGTATTGCTGTTAACAAGCGTGGGGGAGCTCTTGTCGAGCCAGGAAGTGTTCTTTATAATTTCATCCGTAAAGGAGCTTGTTATGTTTCTAAAGATTCGATAGACGAATCAGCACTTCTTTCTCACGTAGTTGAAGTAGGAGCTGACGACCTCGATACTGATGATGAGGATCACTTCATTATTCTATGCGAACCTACAGATCTTGCTGCGGTTAAAGAGAAATTATTATCCCGAGGGATTACCTGTTCTGAAGAAAAACTGATCTATGTGCCATTGAGATTAGTAGATTGCTCCGAAGAAGACGGACAGTCTAACTTATCGTTGATCGAATGGTTAGAACAAATTGATGATGTTGATGATGTATTTCACAATATGGCATAACCAGTGAGATGGTATCTCACCGGTTATCCATAATGTGTGGTTAACTTATCTTAAATGAGGCGGAAGCGATGACGTCCTTGGAGGAGGTGGAGGGGGAGTTTTCCGATTTCCTTGAGCTCTGTCTAGTACATTAGATAGATTCTTGGTTACCTGTTTAGCTGCATCGAATAGCTTTTGGCCTTCAGTCTTTCCTCCTCCACTGTCTGCGGCTGAGATCGCTTCATCTAAATTTCTTGTTCCTTGCTCAAACATTTTAATTTTTGTAGCTACGGCGCTTAGTGCTGATGTTACTTGCTGCGCAGCTTCATAGATATTAGATCTCTGTTCTATTGTTGCTGTTTGTCTTGTTCCTTTTACAGGTGAACTAGTCGCCATTTGTGTGACGGGAGCTGCCGTACGTACCTCTTGTGCTGCTGTTGCTGGTGTCGCAGCGGAGAGCAAATCAGACATACTATTTGCTACATCCCTAGCTGCCTCATGTAAAGATGTTTTGGTGTCTAAGGTAGCCGTTTCTTTATTTCTTTGAGGAACATCCGTAATGGAGGATTGTTGGGTTTGTACTCTGCTAGTTACTACTGTGGCTTGCATAGGCATGGTTGCAATAATACCACCGGATCCAGTTCTCTCTTGGAATTGCTGAATCAGTTTTCCTACATTAGTTTTGTTCGGCTGAATTAGGTTGCCTTGCTTATCAAAAGCCGTATCTAGGTGTTTCCTAAGTTGAGGTAGTAATTCTTCTAGCCTCTCTCCTCCTTCTCCTTGCTGGCCTACGATGATTCGAGATGTTCCTGCTGTCGTCGTTGTACGCTCTCTTCCAATAGCATTATTTTGAGAGCCTGTTGTTTCATTTCCATCGTCATCTAGAATAACATAGCGTGCATGGAACAGTGTTTCTGGTTTGGTCGGATCGGGAGTTTTACCAGATTCAACGTCCTTAATCACTTTACCTAGTGTTTGGTTAACAGGTATTGGTTCTCCTCCATTGCTTTCCGGATAAACTACGTTAAGGTGTGCCCTTACGTGTCCCAGGATATGAGTAAGTTCAGCTTCTTGCTCTGTACCTTGTGATTGTCGGTTTTGTGAAGTTTCTCTAGTTCCTCGATTGCCTTCTGTTTTCTCTGAACTATCAATTTTCTGATGCTTCCCAGTCACCACGGTAGGTGTGGGCTCTTTACCAGATTCGACGTCTTTGATTACTTTACCTAAATTTTGATTAACCTCTACAGGTTCTCCTCCATTATTTTCTGGATATACGACATTCAGATGTGTACGAACCTTATTTAAGATGTTAATCAGCTCATTACCGTCATTACCATTTTCATTGGTTGTCTTCGAGTCTGCTCCGTTATCTCCTCCTTCATTCTTGTTTAAAAGAACAGTAGGAACATAGGTGCCATTTTCCGATGTTCTGACTACAGTACCTAAATCTTGGTTTCCTTCATGATGGTTCCCATCCTTATCGTACACGGTATCTAGGTGTTGACGAACATTGACCAGAATATTCTGCAATGACATGTTTGACATTCCAGAAACGTTGAATCCTCCCATAGTGGGAAGAGGACCTGGTGGCGGTGGTGGTATGGACATATCATCTTCACCGGGACCTTCATCAACTATTTCTTGCGTAGGTTCTTCAATTGTAGATGATGTATCTACGGCATCTGTTTCATCAAAGCCTGTCTCTTGGACATCTCCTCCGACTTCGTTATTTTCGTTGCCTGTTTCAGTTTTTCCAAGAGTTGTTGTTGTTGTTGTTTTTCCTCCTTCAACATGAACTTCTGTTTTAATTCCTCCCAAGTTAACGTTGATAGTTGGGATTGGATAGTGGCCAAACGGAGGCATTGTAGGTTGTTGTTGGACAGTTTCTCTAGCAAACGAGGTTCCTTCTTCTGGTTTAGAAAAGTTATTCCAATTGATTCCTTTTAGAGGGCCAACGTCTCCCCAGATAGCTCCTGAGTCTACTTTTGTTCCTCTACGCCATACAGAAGGAGTATAGTTGTTACTGGATTCTTTTGAGTTCCAAGGACCATAGAGCACGGTTGTTTTAAACTTCATACTCATAAGTAAGTGGCTATAATTTCCGGTTTCTCCAGTCTGTCCCGCAATCCTAGGCTGTATGTTATTTTCCCAGTCAGATTGCATAGTTTCGTATCCCACGCAAAACTTAGCAATGCACATTTCTAGATCTTTAACATCAGTAATAGGTTCTTTAGTTCTTCCATTAGTCACTGCTATAGATTCTGCTGTACTCCAGTCGCCATTCCTTACAAAGATGAAACTCCCTCTAGCCTCATCCATAAAGACGATATGACCAGCTTTCGTTTGTAATTTTGCTTGCACAGAAGGATTTTTTAAGAACTCAATGATTGAAGCTTTGCTGGTAGGATCATAAGTTGGAAGTTTCATGTCAGGGAGACCACCTGGGCCATCTGGTCGTTCTACTCCGTCAGGAGCTTCTGTGCCGCGTAATCCGCTTAATGAGCCTAAGTTAGCAGATGCTTGACTACTTGATGCTTGTTCTGTATCTGTAGTGTGTGTGCTTCTAGTAGATGAATCAGTGGATGAGGATGAGGTTGTACTAGAACTACTTGATGTACTATCTGTTCTTGTCCTCCCTAGAATAACATGCGCTCCCACGGCATTGGCAGACGTTGCCGTTCTACCAACATTTCCTCCTTGTGGAGCCTGCTGAGTTACTACGGTTTCTGGTGAGAATGCAACTGCTTGAGCATCGCTTTCAGCTTGAGATATCACAGTTTCGGCAGCAGAATTTACAGATGTCGACGTAGATACAGTAGTTCCTGTTGAGGTAGTGCTTACGGTATGGTCGCCAAATGTGACTTGGGTAGTTGTTTGCGGAGTACTAGTGTCTGGAGTTGTAATACTAGTTATCTGCTGACCATTAATAGGAGTAGGGGTATTCATAGTTTAAGAGAGATCAAAAACTTTATTTATTTAATTAGATTTTAAAATAATTTTTTTATAAATCTCTCCGATTTTATTTATAAATATATTTAGGTTTTTCGTTAATTATTGTTACTAAGCTGTTAGTAGAAACTATTTGTATCGAAAAAATAGAAAGTTTGCGTGGAAATTAACGTTCGAGAAAGTTAACGTTTCTTTAAGAATGTGAGAAATTAAGAGGTCTTAAGCATGTCTGCAGTGGAAGTTTTCGGTGGTTGTGTATTGGAGGGGGCAGTACGTATCTCTGGTGCTAAGAACTCTATAACTAAACTGCTTGTTGCTTCTTTACTTTCTGATCGTAAATGTATCTTACGTAATGTTCCTGATATTGGTGATGTACGGTTGACTGTAGATCTATGTAAGTCTTTAGGGTCGATTGTGCATTGGGATAAAGATGCAGAGGTTATAGAGATTCATACTCCTAAGATATCCATATCAGAAGTACCTGCGCAATTTTCACATGTCAATAGAATTCCTATACTACTACTCGGTGCACTACTATCTCGTTGTCCTGATGGTGTGTGTGTCCCTTTTGTTGGAGGGGATGCTATTGGTGCGAGGGCCTTGAACTTTCATTTAGAAGGTTTAAAACAGTTAGGAGCACACGTTACCTACAGTAGTAAGGGTTATAGGGCATCTGCTCCTTATGGCTTAGTAGGAGCTTATATCACTCTGCCTTATCCCTCAGTAGGAGCAACTGAGAACCTTATATTAGCTGCAGTGGGAGCAGAAGGTAGAACAATTATAAAAAATGCCGCACTAGAAGTTGAGATTTTGGATCTTATCCTTTTTTTACAAAAATCTGGTGCTGCAATAACTACGGATAATGATAGGACTATAGAAATTTTTGGTTGTACAGATTTTTATGACGTTGATCATAGTGTGATTCCTGATAAAATAGAGGCCGCTTCTTTTGCTATGGCAGGAGTACTCACGGGAGGTAGAGTATTCGTTGAGAATGCCGAGCAGGAATTAATGATTCCTTTTTTAAAGATCTTACGATCTATAGGTGGTGGATTTAGGGTTATTAACAATGGTATAGAATTTTTCCGAGAATCTCCTTTAAAAGGTGGAGTAGTATTGGAAACAGATGTTCATCCAGGATTCCTGACTGACTGGCAACAACCATTTTCTGTGCTATTATCTCAAGCGGAAGGTTCCTCTGTTATTCACGAAACTGTTCATGAGAACCGTCTGGGGTATCTACGTGGGTTGCAGAAGATGGGAGCAAAATGTGAACTATTTTATCAGTGTCTTAGCTCAAAGTCATGTAGATACACTACAGGAAATTTTCCTCATAGTGCAATCATCCATGGCGCGACTCCTTTGAAATCTACACATCTGGTTATTCCGGATTTGAGGGCAGGTTTTGCGTATGTGATGGCAGCATTGGTTGCCGAGGGTGGCCCAACACTCATTGAAAATACGCAGCTTTTAGATAGAGGTTACTATAACTGGGTAGGGAAATTAGAAAACTTAGGGGCTAAGATTCACATCCTCTCTTCTGAAGTCGTGGTTTCTTAAAATTTAGGCAATACTATGATATTGCCTAAACTACAAACGATTTAACAATTTCAGACCTAGTAATTGCATGCCCTCTGCTAGTACTTTTTCTGTTAGTGCGCATAAGTAGAGGCGTGCTAATTTACGCGGAGAGTTTTCAATATGGCAATCACGAAAGAAAGCATTGAATTTATTAGTCAGGGTATAGAGATAGTCGGTTAGGAAATGAGGACAAAGTTCTTTGATCGTGGTGTCTAATGCTTCAGGAAAGCGTAAAAGCGTTAAAGCTAAAGATTCTTCTGCCGGATCCTCTATAGACGGTGTTCCTTTGAGCTGTAAATCAGAGAGGTGCAATCGTCGCTTGATTCCTTGTATGCGTACATAGGCGTATAGAAGGAACATCGCTGTATTCCCTTCGAATTTCAGCATTTTTTCGAACGAAAAAACATAATCGCTCACTCGATGAGAAGATAGGTCTGCATATTTTACAGCATTGATACCGATGATAGGTGCACGTTCTGAGATTTCTTCTTCAGTAATATCAGGGCGATGTTTTTTTAGTGCATTTTTAGCTTGTTCTACGGCACTATCTAAAAGCTCTTTCAGTTTAATATTTTCCCCAGATCTTGTTTTAAATTTTTTTCCTTGTGCATCTAAAACTAAGCCAAAACCTACATGAGAGAATATTCCAGAATGAGGCAAATAACCAGCTGCTAGCGCTGTTGCTTCCACCATTCGGAAGTGTAAGGATTGCCCCATATCTGTCACAATGATAATCCTATCGGCATGGTCGTGATTAACACGATACCGCATAGCAGCGAGATCTGTGGTAGCATAGTTGTAACCACCATCACTTTTTTGCACGATGAGAGGAACTGTGAAAGAATCATGAAAGACACATTTAGCATCGTCAGAAATGGTAATAAGGTCTTTAGATTCTAGATCTTTGATTACATCAGCAAGAAATGGGTTATAAAAAGACTCCCCACGTTTTTCTAAAGAAATATCCAGAATTTGATAAATTTTTTGGAAAGCACGTTCTGATACTGAACAGATATGTTGCCATATTTTCAAGGATTCTGGATCTCCAGATTGTAGGGAGACTACGCGATCTTGGGATCGCTTTTTAAATACCGGATCGTCCGAAAAACGTGCATGTGCTTTTTTGTAGAGTTCAGTCAAATCCTCAAGATTTTCGATGTTTTTTTCATCTTCATCTTCAAGATAGGTAATCAACATGCCAAAAGCAGTTCCCCAATCACCAATATGGTTTAGACGTAACACATGATGTCCAATATATGAGAAAATACGTGCTAAACAATCTCCAATGATTGTAGAGCGTAGGTGGCCTACATGCATCTCTTTAGCAATATTAGGAGATGAAAAATCTATGATAATTTTCTGAGGATTAGCAACTCGAAAGCCTCGATATAGTTGTTCTGAAAAATTTTCCAAAGTTTCAGTTAAAAATCTCTTAGAAAAAGTTAGATTAATAAATCCGGGACCAGCAATTTCTACTGAAGAAAACATATCTGCTGGCAGATAAGAAACTATAGATTCGGCAACTGTTCTTGGTGCCATCTTCAGAATTTTGGCTAATTTCATTGCGTCATTACATTGGTAATGTCCGAACAGCTCTTTAGTTGATTGCGTAATATCTGGAGAGACCTCTTCTAGTTGAGGAAAGGCAGAACGAATAGCTGTGGAAAATATAGAACATAGTAAAGAACGTAATGTAAACAATTAAGGAACCTCTCCTATACAACCATTTTCATACCAAGACTTAAGCTCAGCTATTTTTGTCATAATTCTATCTGTAGCAATTTGGTAAATCTCCTTACTACTTAAAGTCGTATTTTCCAATAAATCATCTAATTTTACTGGACTCCCGAATATACAAGTTATTGGTTTGCAAAATTTAGGGAATTTCTGATGACGATTAAAAGCTTGATAGGTCCCTGCTACGTACACAGGTAAAACAGGAACTTTTGTTTTAATTGCTAGCATGCCTACGCCTATTTGACCAGGATGTAGGTGACCATCGGGGCTTCGTGATCCCTCGGGATAGATAATAAGTTTTTGTCCTTTTTGGAATAGAGAATATGCTGCTTTGAAAGCAGCGGAGTTTCCGGAACTTCTATTTACAGGGTAGCATGCCCATTGTCGTAATAGCCAATTACTGAAAACATTGCTAAATAGGGTAGAGCGAGCTAGATGATAAAGGCGACCTGGGAAAGATAGAACTACTGCTACGGGATCTAAGAAAGAAGCGTGGTTAGCAGCTACAATGGCAGGACCATGACAGAAGCTTTTCTTGTTTCTATATACTCGGAATCGATAGAGAAGACGAAAGAGTATATTTGTAAGAAACTTGGTAATCGCGAAAATCATAATTACTTTAAAGTGACAAAAGACAAAATTTTCTCCAGAACTTGGCTTATTGTCAAATCTGAAGAATCAATAACTATTGCCCCTTCAGGAATGATTAAGGGATCATGGGTTCTCGAACTGTCAGCTTGGTCTCTAAGAAGCAATTCTTGTGTCAATTCTTCTTTTGATAACGTATTTTCAGGTAAGTCTCTTAATCTGCGTTGAGCACGAATTTCTGGCTTTGCTGTTAAGAATATTTTTAAGTCCGCGTCAGGAAAAACTTTCGAACCCATATCCCTGCCTTCGAACACACAATTACCTAGTGTACTATATTTTTTTTGTTGCTCGTGCATAAAAGCACGTACTTCAGGCAATTGAGAAAGTTGAGATGCTAAGTTAGCAACTTCTTGAGTAGCCAGCTCTTTGTTTAAAACGTGTTCTCCTAAATATGACTGAAGAGGTTCCCCTGGGACAAAAGAAAAATAGAAGGGAGGGTTTTCTAGGAATTCTTGGATTGGTAAGGATCCCCAATGAGGATCGAGCCGAGCATAAGCTAATGTTCGATACATGGCTCCCGTGTTGCAATAGTTGAAGTTCAGAGAGCCTGCAAGCATCTTTGCGACTGTACTTTTCCCTGTCCCTGAAGGGCCGTCTATAGTAATAATCATCCTAAGAATTTATCTTGTTGTGTAATGAGAAGAATAAGGTAAACAATAGGCGTTGTAAGTAGCAACGAATCCAACGTATCGAGCATGCCTCCAATAGCCTTAAGTTGGTTACTATTTTTAATATGTGCATCACGTTTAAATATGGATTCAATGATATCGCCAAAGAAGCCTCCGATTCCTAGAATGACGCCAAGGATAACTAGGACGGGAGGCATGAGAATATAGCCTGAGAAGCGCTCTGGAATGTGCAAAAAGAAAACTATACTAATCAAGGTTGCCCCTAAGCATCCTGAGATAAAGCCAATGATTGTTTTCTGTGGGCTGATTTGTGGGGTGATTTTTTTTACACCAAATGCCTTACCAAAAAAGTAACCAAAAATATCGGCTCCTTTAGTGGTGGCAATAAGAAAACATGCCCACCATACCCCTAAAAAAGGCTCTTTAGTATGCACGAATCCATAAAGAATACGAAGAAATAGATGTATGGGAATTGCAACATATAGGATGGAGAATAGGGTAATGCCTGAAGCCTGCAAAGGTCCGCATTTAAATTTTCTAGACCTGAAAATATTAAGCACTAACCAGCAAGCAAGAAATGTCCAGGGTAAAACTTTAGCGTAAGTTGGTAAAAAATGTCCCCAGCGAATCGCTAGAAATCCCATAAATATAAAGACGAATGCACCGAAAGAGCTATACAAACGAAAACTGTAGTTCAGTTTTGCTTTCGCCATAGTTGTATATTCATAAGTCCCAACAGCACCACATAATGCACAAATAAAACCTAGGGCAAAGGAAGTAACAGGTGAAAGGGAACTATAGAGTAGAACTACTAAAAACGTTAATACTAGAGAGTGAACAACAACGCGTTGAAAAAGATCTCCATAAAAAGGAGTTTTAAACTTGTTTAAGTTCATGTGACTATCTACCTCCTCGTCGTGATCGTTGTTGGTAAGCTGTAATTGCATCCCGCAAATGGCGTCCAGTAAAGTCTGGCCAAAGGACATCTGTAACATAAAGTTCTGTGTATGCTATTTGCCACAACAAAAAATTACTTACACGCATTTCGCCACCTGTGCGAATGAGTAAATCGGGATCGCCCACTTCTGAAGTGTCTAGATAGGAATTTACTAAACTTTCTGAAACATCCTCAAGGGATATGGTTCGATTTAATAAGTCAAGATGCAATTTCTTAAACGCACGTATGAGTTCATCCTTCCCCCCGTAGTTAATTGCGAGAACTAAGTCCATACGAGAAAATGTATTGGTCACATTAATAACTTTATTCAATTTGTCCTGAATGTAGCTAGGCAACTTTGACAAATTCCCAATACAACGAAGTCGGATTTGGTTTTCGATCAAATAAGGTAGTTGGATATCTAATTGCGTACTAAATAAAGAGAAAAGTTCACTCACTTCATCCTGAGAACGTAAGAAATTTTCTGTGGAGAAAGCAAACAATGTTAAGACTTCTACTCCGTAGGTAAGAGCAGATTGAACAATCCTCGGGAGAACTTTTGCTCCATAGTAATGTCCAGAGGAGTATTCTAAATGAGCCGGTTTCTGTTGTTGTTTGTACCAGCGACGATTACCATCCATGATAATAGCAATATGCCTGGGTGATGGATTCCGTGAAACAGGTTGAGATGCTTCTTCGGGGACTAGAGATATGTCTGTATTATCAGATATGGTAGCGTACGTCACAGCCTATTTCTCGGACACAACTTTCTGGCATCAGGTTAGCAAGAAAAGTTTTTAGATTCTCTGAAAACTTAGGCTCCTCACTAAGGAACTTCTGGAGAGACATACTAGAAGAATTATCATATCTTGACAAGACGACATTCATAAATCTCGGTATAGAGTGAGTCCCAGTTATATTGTCGATAAATTATTTTTATTGTCTGTTTTGCTAATTCTATTAGAGGGTTTTATCTATATTAATAATATTTTTAAAATCTTGAAAAGAGATTTTATTTGTTTGTTTTGTTATATTGTTTTGTTTATTTTTGACTATAATATCACAGAATATTTGCTCTGATCTAATTTATATCCATAGTTATAGGGTGTTTTAAATGGATTTTTCTCGGCTGTGTTTTGGTTATGTCCCCAAACTTACATTTTCTAGTGTTAGAGATAGAGGTAGGGATAAAATACACTACATTCCGAATTCACAACATGTGGCTAAGAAGCTGATCTCAGGTTTGATTGCCTTGCTTGGTGTAAGTGCATTAGTCTGTAGCGTTCTGGCTGCTAGTATGTGTCATACGTTTATGCCAGCGATTGCTCTTCTAGTATTGGCAACTGTTTTGCTTGTTCTATCCTATCACCAATATTTAAAAGCATGGACTCGTTTAGAGATTCGTAATAGAACAACAGAAAAAATTGGTGCTCAACAGGTTTCTGAGTTGTCATATTTCTCATTTTTAAGATCATGGCGGATGATTGCCTTAGGTAAATATCGCTTGGGGAAAAATGTGCATGTTTATGAGGGCAATCGTGAGGAACTACGTGCTGTGTTAAAATCACGCGTTGCTGTAAAAAACGGTGTGGCGCTTGTTCAAGAAATTGATTGCGAGTGTCCAAGCAAGCTGTCTACTGATTATCAAGAGGTTTTTTGTCTGCCAGATGAGGTGTCTTGTCACGCGCAACATACCTTGCAAGAAGGCGGTGTAGACCAGATTACGGCAGTCTCTTGGGTGAATAAGGGCATAGATGTGAACCCCGAGGAACTT
Source organism: Chlamydia ibidis 10-1398/6 (assembly GCF_000454725.1). NCBI lineage: Bacteria > Pseudomonadati > Chlamydiota > Chlamydiia > Chlamydiales > Chlamydiaceae > Chlamydia > Chlamydia ibidis. Next base: position 249,223 of record NZ_APJW01000001.1, read on the forward strand.
GTCTACATACCTATTTCAAGGATACGATCTAATACATGCTCCACTCCCAACAGTTTAGTTTCTTTGTATAAAGGACTATATTTTCAAGCGTTTTCTTTAGCTGTGAAGAAGATGACTACTTCATCTACAGTTCATTCCGAAGGAGCATGCCTGTTAGTTTCTCCAATTGGAATTTGGAGGGATATGTCTGCTGAAGATAAGCATAGTGCAAAGGTTGTTTCTAAATTAGCATTCCTTCAAGCTGTTGAAGAGTTTGCGCAACACACGTTAGCTTCTGAAGCAAAGGTAACTATTCTCTTTATGGATCCCTATAGTGTTGCGCCGTTACGTTCTATTGACATTAATCTTCTTTTCCCCAGCTTAGAAAGATTAAGATTTGAAGACTTGTCCCCCGAGTCTCTTGTTGAGCAAGGACAGGGTTGTTCAGAATATTTTTGTAAGAAGAAAGAATCACCTAGGAAGTGGTTAAGATATTCACGTTGCTTGTCTTAGTCTCCACTACAATCTTTTGTAATTTTTAGTGTTATCTTGGTTAGGATAGGATAGAGAAGTGTTTGGCAATGTGAAAAGCATTGCTAGCAATTAATTTGTCTAGGTTTGACGATATTATTTTCAGTTGCTATTTTGGTTCACTAGTGTCCCTTTTTAAAATCTTTCGTTAATTTAACAGATCGAGCTGCGCAATGAAGCACAATTTTAAACGTAATTTGGGTATTATCGTTTTCGTTTTTACTTTAGCCCTGTATTACGTTATCCCGACATGTCTGTACTATGGCCGGCCCCTAAGCAAGAAAATTGATCAGAAAGAAGCTGATCGCATTGTGCGTAATTTTATAAATCGTGTTGTTGATGTACGCGGTGAGACTGTGCCTAGAGTTTCTGCAATACTCTCTGCATTAAAGTTACGTGGACAAGTTATGTACAATTCTAATGTCCCAGGAGTAGTTGATGTTCATTTTAGGAATGAGGGTGATGCTCAGGTTTTCATAGAAAACCTTCTTTATGCTGAGTCTGGTATTCCTATGAAATCTTCGAGACTCTATGTTTTGGGACATCAGAAAGGAAAGACAAACGTTGTTCAGGTAACCGGAGCATTGATGACTTCGGTCACAGATCGAGATTTCTCTTTCTTATCGTATAGTGATCAAACATCCTCTGTTGTTACAAATACGTTAAAAGAAATTGCAGGAAGCCTTGTTTTAGGGAAGGAATCAGTATGCACATGCAATTTCCCTTCGCGCTGGGAGAATGCCCCTATAGAACATTATTTACGTGTCGCCAAAAGTTTTACTCTTGGTTATAAGGTATTTTCAAGCTCGGGTGTGCCGAATCTATTGCGCTATTTCTTTTCTTCTGAAAAGGATTTTTCAGCATTTTGTTCAGGACTTGATAATTTAGTAAAGAAGGGAGAGGGTCATTCTGAGGAACGTAAGTGTCTCGAGAACTTACAACAGCTCTTGAAACACACCTCCACAAAATGGCAAAAAGTAGTCATACCTCCAGTTGTTAATAATACCATTGACTGTTCCTGTATTTCACCTTTCTTCTCCGCTATTGAGTTTTCTCCAAAAGAAAGAAAGGCGTTTGTTAAGATTAATTCGAGAATTTCTTCCAGACGTTCTCTACTAACTTCTGAGGAGCTTTTAGATCTAGATAATTGGATAGCACAAGAAAAACAGCGCTTAGCTCGTAATTTTCACGCGACTCTTGAAAATTGTACGGAAGGGTTCAGTTTTTCTCTAGGAAATCAGGGATGTAGTGGCCGTATTATCTTACATGGAGATCGTATAATCCAGGAAATTATTGAGCATTTGACAACTTTAGCTCTGCATCGTCCTGAAGCCATTTCTTGTGATTTATTGAAAGAAAATTTCCCAATACATTGTCGAAAACCGAAAGAAAATGATTCCTTTGGTTGTTTTATTTTTTCTCCCAAAAAGAGCTGTCAGCATTTTTCCCGTGGTTCTATTTATGTGGTATGTAAGGGGTTGCGCTCCATCATTGCTAAATATGAGCACGCTAATCGCGAAGATAGCGTTGTATTTGAGCAAGATCTCCAAAATTTATATAACTGCTTCTCTCATACTGATGCTGTTGCATGGAGTTTAGGAGAAGACCAGGTTTTAGAAATACGTTCTCCTTTGCAGAGAATATTTGATGCTTTGGGGGAAGATTTTGTGGTTTCTAAAATTGATGCTTCTGCTTATTTGGAGGTCAATGATGTTCGTGATCGTTTAGAAACTTTAAATCGTATTGAAAAACAACGACAAAATGAACTTGTTCGTTGGCACGAACAGTATCGTCAGGCAACGTGTTCTATGGATCCCCAAGTACGTTTACGTGCGGCTGTGCCTGGTAAAAATGCATTAGTTGAAAATTTGAAGCTTAATCTTAGAAAATACGCTCGTGGTGATAATGTTTTAAGATTAGGTATTGATTTTGTCGGGGGTAAACAGATTCGTCTGGCTTTCAAGGATCATCAAGGCAGGCAGCTGACTGACAAAGATGATATTCTTCAAGTTTCGGATGAGCTGTATTCTCGTCTGAATAAGCTAGGTGTTGCTGAGGTTGAAATCCGTAGAGAGGGAGAAAATATTCAACTTAGTGTCCCTGGCTCGGCAAATGTATCTTCTCAAGATATTCTGGGAGTTTCTCAGATGACCTTCCATGTCGTTAATGAGAAATTTTCTTTATATGGCGCTTTGCGCTATGAAGTTCAAAGGTTCTTAGATTATGTTTGGTTTTCAGCACAACGTGATGGTGCAGTCACTCCTGAAAAAGTTAATGTATTAGCTGCCCAAATTTTTAATAATGATTTAAACACCCTTCCAGAGAGCGTTAGATCTGCTATTTTGAAGTTAAAGGAAGAAGGACTTGCCTTCTCTAAAGATCTAAGAGAATCACAATCATCCCTCTTAAATACCCATTATTCTATGTTAGCTATTGAAAGAGATGTCGGAGAGAAAATAAATCCATTGATGATCGTGTTCCGTAATTATGCTTTGACTGGGTCCTCGCTTAAGGATATTCGAGCAGATTTTATAAATTCTGAAGGCTATGTTCTCAATTTTTCTGTGAAACATACAAGCAATCATGAGGGCATTCCTTCTGAGAACTTCCATGCTTGGACATCAAAATACTGTCAGAGTGGTATAAGCGGGACAGAAAATAGTCAATATTCTCTAGGCCGTGGCTGGAGAATGGCGGTTATTTTGAACGGTTATGTGATAAGCGATCCTGTACTTAATGCTCCTTTAAAAGATCATGCTAGTGTTTCTGGGAGGTTCACACATAGCGAAGTGACTAAGCTTGCAGCTGACCTGAAATCAGGGGCTATGTCCTTTGTCCCTGAAATTCTTAGTGAAGAAGTAATTTCTCCAGAACTTGGGAAACAGCAGAGAGACCAAGGAGTCCTATCCGTTTTTCTTGGATTGCTTGTTCTGATGGTGTTAATGAGTGTTTACTACAAGTTTGGTGGGGTCATTGCTTCAGGTGCTGTTATTTTAAACCTTCTATTAATCTGGGCTTCATTACAGTACTTAGATGCTCCTCTCACCCTTTCTGGACTTGCAGGTATCATTCTTGCTATGGGTATGGCTGTAGATGCTAACGTATTGGTATTCGAAAGGATAAGAGAAGAGTACCTACTTTCACAAAGTCTTACACAGTCAGTACATGCGGGTTATAAAAAAGCGTTTGGCGCGATTTTTGATTCTAATTTGACTACGGTTCTTGCTTCATTGTTATTACTATTATTAGACACAGGGCCGATTAAAGGATTCGCTCTTACGCTTATCCTAGGTATCTTTTCTTCGATGTTCACAGCTTTGTTCATGACGAAATTTTTCTTTGTAGTGTGGATGAACAGAACACGTGAAACCCAGCTTCGTATGATGAATAAGTTTATAGGTGTTAAACATGATTTTCTTAGGGAATGTAGACGTGTCTGGGCTATATCAGGGTCTATTATAGCTTTAGGTTGTGTAGCTTTAGGCTTTGGTGCTTGGGAATCCGTCTTAGGTATGGATTTTAAAGGAGGGTATGCCTTAACTCTTCATGTTCCTGAAGAAAAACAGATCAATGCTAGTCAGTTCCGTACACAGATCGGTGAGAAATTAAAAAAGCATGGGTTATCTACTAGAGATTTTCGTATTAAGGCATACGATGCATCCGAAAAAGTAAAGATCTACTTTAGTCAAAATGCACTACACCGTGTGAAGTCTTCGTGCGATAAAGAAACAACAGAGTTAGAAGAGAGTGGTCTATCTCCTGTCGCAGATTTGTTATCCACCTCTGGGATTTCTTTATCTTCTAAGGACTTAAAAGATACTCAGGATCTATGGCTACAAGTTAGCGGGCAATTTTCTCAAAAAATGCGTCGTCAAGCTGCCTTGGCTCTTTTAGGAGCTTTAGTTATTATCCTCTTATACGTTAGCTTGCGTTTTGAGTGGCGTTATGCATTCAGTGCTATATGTGCTTTAATTCATGATTTAGTTGCCACTTGTGCTGTCTTAGTTGCGATGCATTTTTTCTTACACAAGATTCAGCTTGATTTGCAAGCAGTCGGAGCTCTTATGACGGTCCTAGGATATTCCTTAAACAATACCCTGATTATTTTTGATCGTATTAGAGAAGATAGGCGGGCTAAAATATTTACCCCTATGGCTATACTAATTAACGATTCCTTGCAAAAGACTCTAGGTCGCACTGTAATGACCACGGCAACGACGTTATCCGTATTGCTAATACTGTTATTTGTGGGTGGAGGATCAATCTTTAACTTTGCTTTCATCATGACAATCGGTATCCTCTTGGGGACACTATCATCGTTATATATTGCTCCCCCACTTCTTTTATTTATGATGCGTAGAGAGGAAGGGAATTAATTGTTTTTCCCTGGGGTTGTATAGAAGGACGTACACAATGCTCTTTGGAACGTTGAGGAATACTAAAGAGCTTACGGCGCGAGATTTATGATATATAAAGACACTTCTTCTGTACCCGAAGTTGATTGGGTATATCCCAAGCAGGATCCTAAACTGCTGGCTACGATTATAAAAGATTTGCATCTGCATCCCATTGCTGCGCAAGTCTTTGTTTCTCGAGGTTTTGGGAACGTCGATCAAATACGAAACTTTCTATATGTGCATTTGTCGAATTTACATGACCCTAATTTATTTCTTGATATGCCTAAGGCTGTCGCGAGAGTGTTACAGGCCAAAGATAATCATGAAACCATTATGATTTATGGAGATAGTGATGTTGATGGCATGACTGGTGTGACTCTTCTTGTCGAATTCTTTCGTCTCATAGATGTTAAGGTTAGTTATTGTTTTCTAGGCGCTCTTTTAAAGCAGCATGGAGAAACTGATTCTTTAGTGGAGAAGATGAAAGAATGCGGAGTAACCTTACTGATTACAGTAGATTGTGGGATATCTGCAGGGAAGGAGGTAAATGATATTAAGAAACATGGCATCGACGTGATTATTACAGATCATCATGTGCCTACCCGGAAAATTCCTAATTGTGTAGCAATACTCAATCCTAAGTTGCGCGGAGATACTTATCCAAATTCTGATATTACTGGTGTAGGAGTTGCCTTCAAATTAGCACGAGGAGTTCTTGATGCACTTATTTTACGTGGGTCAGTTGCCAAGAATGCTATAGATTTACGTAAGTTGTTAGATCTTGTCGCTCTAGGTACCGTAACAGATGTAGGAACCTTGTTAGGTGAAAATCGAATTATGGTGCGCCACGGTATTAAAGAAATAGGAAAAGGTACACGTTTAGGATTACGAAAACTATGCACATTTTCTGGCGTGGATAGGATGGATGTTACCTCTAAAGATATCGTGCTTAAAATTTCTCCCAAGTTAAATAGTTTAGGGCGTTTGTCCGATCCTGCAAAAGGAGTGGAGTTGCTGCTCACAAGAGATCCTAAAGTTGCAGATTCTATAGTTACAGATTTAGATAGTGTTAATCGAGAGAGACAAAAGATAGAGGCGAATGTATTTCGCGATGTACAAAATATCTTAAAAGATAGAAAGGATATCGTAAATCAGGCTGCTATTGTTCTTTCGTCATCAGATTGGCATGCACGTGTCATCCCAATTATTTCTGCTCGTATTGCTAAAGCATATAATCGTCCTGTAGTAATTATTGCAAAAGAAGGAGGGATTGGTAAAGGGTCATTACGCACTATTAGTTCATTCCCACTTCTTGGAATTTTACAGAAATGTTCTTCTCTATTTTTATCTTACGGAGGGCATGATTTTGCCGCTGGCATGGTTATCAAAGAAGATAAAATAGAGGAATTTAGAAAAAAATTTATACATCTTGTGAACTCGTCATTAAGAAAAGTAGATGCTCAGCTCACCCTACCTCTAGATGCACGTGCTGATTTTGACGAAATTGATCACGATCTTTTATCCTCAATGGATCTATTTGAACCTTTTGGTAAAGGTAATCCAGTTCCTGTTTTTTATACCGTTGTACGTCAAGTTCGGTATCCTAAATTATTAGCTGGGAACCATGTAAAATTGTACTTGAGTCACGGAGAAAGAAATCTTGAGGGGATAGCATTTGGTATGGGAGATCGGGTTGCCACTTTAAAAGCACATTGGCATCACCCATTAGAGGTTGCTTACACTCCACGGTTATCACCAAGCGTCAGTGGAGGGGTTATTCATTTGTTTGTCAGGGATTTCCATATTTTGCCTTTAGAGGAAGAGGAATCTCGTAAATCATTTTAAAATAATAATAGTTAAAATAGTTTAAAAGTTTCTTGATACTTTTCTCTTGTCTTTTTCCCAGAACTCATTTTAAATTGTGTGCCCGATTTTTTCATTTGTCTTCGATTAAGAAAGGACTAAACAATGTCTTCTTTATTTTCTCTAGAAAGTAGCTATGGTAGTTCTTTCAACATTGATTTTCTAATCTTAGTAATTATTCAAAAGAGTATGTTTTGAAAATTTCTTTTTACTTTTAACTATTAGAGATCATTTTAAATGATGTTATAAACAATTTCAAAATCTCATTTAAGTGTAAAGTTGGTAAATCTAATCAGAGTTTTTGAACTATAGTTTGAAGGTGTAGTTTTTCTACTTGCCTAAACACTATACTGTGCGATCTAGACGTTTTGGTTTAATTTCATTTTGATAATCGCGATCTTTGTGTGAGATAAAACTATTATTTTTGTTTTTTAAACAAGATTAAACTAAAATTTCATAGCGTTGTTTTGAAAAATAAAATTATTATGTTCCCTATTCAATCGCATTCATCTTATCAAGCTTCTTTCGAGGATATGAGCCCTAATCCAAAAGTGTTCATGTTTTCTTCCAAAGCAGCTTCTATGAACTATTGTTTCCAAACCCGATATCCTCGTTTTAGTGGATTGATTAAAGCGATTTCTGGAATCTTTAAAGCCATTTTGCGGATTGTTTTGTGCATTCCGTTAGGTTTAATTTGGTTATTGGAGAGAATATGCCAGAATTTGATAGTCCCTTCTGCTGGAGGCATTATTGTGGGAGGGATTTGTCAGCCATATCCTAGATTGTTGCAGGCTTTTGCGAATCAGACACGACAATGGAAACAGTCGTGCTATGTAAGTTCTGTAGATCGTGTTCCTATACAAATCGATAATTTATTAATTGATGCTATACAGATTAGTTTCCCCGAGGCTAAGCCTGATCGTTGGATGTTGGTTTCTCTAGGTAATGGTGAATCTTTTGAAACACGTATTCTGGTTAATGAAGAGGGTGGGCCTTTTCATCAGGAGGACGAGGATTGGATTCTTGCTGTAGCACGTAAAGCAAAGGCAAATGTTTTAATGTTTAACTATCCTGGAGTGATGTGTAGCAAGGGATATGTATCTAAAGAGACTTTGGTACAAGCTTATCTTGCTGCTGCCTCATATCTCACTGATTGTAATAATGGTCCTAAAGCAAAAGAAATAATTGCCTACGGGTATTCTTTAGGGAGTTTGGTCCAATCCGAAGCGTTGCAGCGATTATTTAATTATAAAGATCGACAAGAAAATTGGTTTGTAATTAAGGATCGTGGCCCTCGCTCTACAATGGCGGTAGGATATCAATGGTTAGGTAAATTAGGATATTGGATTACCAGAATTACAAACTGGGGCATTGATTCGGAGGGTAATAGCAGAGCATTACCTGTGCCAGAGCTTTCAGTACAGGGAAGTGATAAAGACGGAAAACTTATTGGAGATGGTTTATTCAATCGGGAGACCTGTTTCGCTGCAGGCTTCCTTGATAATCAAGACAGTTCGTTTGTATCACCCAAATCTTTCGTGTGCGTTCCTCATCTCTTACATCAAGAAGGCTTAACGTCAGAAGCGATAGATAAAATATCTTCTGAGATTAGCACTCATTTTGAGGGACAACAAGAAAAGGAAGAACAGTAGGAGGTAGTCTTCGCCTTTTTAAATTGAGGGTAACGAGTTTTATTTTTGGGTTATCGAGGGTAGTAGTTGTTAAACCTTGCAGCAGAAGTAACAGAATTTAACAAGGATTGAAGTATTCGAATTTTTAAACCTCTCAGAATGTATTTTGGGGATATTTTGTATTTCTTGTTGATGGTGAGCACTATATATGAAATTGCGCTTACAAATGTTAAGAAATGTTAATAAAACAGTAGAGTAGTTTTGTTTTATTAAAATTTTAATAGAAAGAACAACTTTGTTTTAACAAAAAAGCTTGCTTAATAAAGCTTTTCTTAGGAAAATACTTCTTTAAAAATTCTAAAAAGCAAGGAAGAACTAATTGTTAGGATTATTTTAATTCTAAAATATGTTGAGGGGGAGGTTTGTTAACGTATGGAATGCGTACAGCAAGAAAGTTGTTTTGATTTGGAAGAAAAAGATCCTGTTACGTCTGCTGAAGAAGGCTCTACTTGGGTTTCAATTACTCAGGCAGCTAAGCTGCATAATGTGACAAGACAAGCAATCTACGTAGCAATTAAACAGAAAAAGTTAAAGGCTTCTAAGACAACCCGTTGGGAAATTAATCTCAAGGATCTAGAGGAGTACAAGAAGAATCGTTACTCTAGGAGTAAGTCTTTGTATGAAGGTGAATTGCTTTTTGATAATGAAAAGGGCTGTTATTCTGTGAACCAAGTGGCACAGATGTTAGGCATTCCTGTGCAAAAGGTTTACTATGCGACACGGACAGGAACTATGCGTGGAGATCGTAAAGGTGCTGCCTGGGTTATTCACTGCTCGGAGATTGAAAGATATCGTAATGAATATCTAAGTAAACAAGTAGCCAGAAAAGCGAGAGAAGGCTCCAATGACATTGTAGACTCCTCTACCTCGTCCACAGGTCCGAATTTTCTCGATCAATCTGCTCTTGAAATTGAATAGGCCCCTTGAGAGCTGCCAATAGGTTTCAACACCGTTGTGCGTTGTTTCTCGATCTTGCAAGCCTCTGTTTTTGTTCCAGAAATCTCCCCGGTTCAAAATACAGGGGCTTAATATTTATAACTCGGAGTAATTTCTAACTTTTGTAGGGAACTTTGACTCAGAGTATAGATATTTTTCTATTCTTTTAATTGAATAACATGGCATGGCTCTAATGAACCTAGTCTTAAGAAGTCGTAGGATTTAGCTTGAAGAAATAGCTATGTTCGAGGTATCAAGTCTCTTTCATCTGGGAAATAAAATACACATGACTTGGGAAAACGTACGTGTTAGAGTAGCACCTTCTCCTACAGGAGATCCTCATGTAGGCACCGCTTATATGGCCTTGTTTAATGAGATTTTTGCTCGTCGATTTAATGGTAAAATGATCCTAAGAATTGAAGACACGGATCGAACGCGCAGCCGCTCTGATTACGAACAGAATATTTTCTCTGCTCTTCGCTGGTGTGGTATACAGTGGGATGAGGGACCGGACATTGGTGGTCCTTATGGTCCCTATAGACAATCAGAAAGGACAGAGATTTACAAGGAGTATGCTGAAAAATTATTAGCTACGGATTATGCATACAAGTGTTTTGCTACTCCTCAAGAACTAGCAGAGATGCGGGCTGTTGCTAGTACTCTTGGTTATCGCGGGGGATATGATCGTCGTTACCGCTACCTATCCCCAGAAGAAGTTAAAGAACGTGAGAATGCTGGACAGCCCTACACTATTCGTTTAAAAGTTCCTCTGACTGGTGAGTGTGTTTTTGAGGATTATAGCAAAGGAAGGGTCGTATTTCCTTGGGCTGATGTTGATGATCAAGTATTGATAAAATCTGATGGTTTCCCAACTTATCATTTTGCAAATGTCGTCGATGACCATCTCATGGGCATAACCCATGTTATCCGTGGCGAAGAGTGGATAAGTTCTACACCAAAGCATATTCTATTGTACGAAGCTTTTGGTTGGAGTCCTCCCATATTTCTGCATATGCCGTTGTTATTGAATCCCGACGGGACGAAATTATCCAAAAGAAAAAATCCTACTTCAATTTTTTACTATCGAGATGCTGGGTATATTAAAGAAGCATTTATCAATTTCCTTACCCTCATGGGATATAGTATGGAAGGAGATGAAGAAATCTATTCTTTGGAAAAGATAGTCGATAATTTTGACCCTAAGCGTATTGGCAAATCTGGAGCTGTATTTGACATTCGTAAGTTAGACTGGATGAATAAGCATTATCTTAACCATGAGGGCTCTCCGGGTGATCTGCTAAAGGAATTAAAACAATGGTTGATCAATGATGATTTCTTTTTGAGAATTCTTCCTTTATGCCAGTCTAGAATCACAACTCTTGCTGAATTTATATCCCTTAGCAGTTTCTTCTTTTCAGTTCTTCCAGAATACGTTAAAGAAGAGCTCTTGCCCAACTCTTTAACAGAAGATAGAGCCGCTCTTATGCTCTATAGTTATGTAAAGTACATGGAAAAAGCCGATATTTGGGAAAAAGATTATTTTTACCAGGGATCTAAGTGGTTGGCAAATGCTTTCCAAGTAAATCATAAGAAAGCCGTCATCCCTCTGCTTTATGTGGCAATTACGGGTAAGAAACAGGGGCTTCCATTATTTGATTCTATGGAAATTTTAGGAAAGCCTCGTACCAGGGCCCGGCTTGTTCATGCGCAAAGCATTCTCGGAGGGGTCTCTAAGAAAAATCAGGCTGTGATTGATACAGCCTTACAGAATGTTGATTTTGAATCTCAGGTATTGCCATTTTAAAACTAATTACTTTTAGTACAGTAAATTTGAAGTATAGGAAGCTTGAAATATTGACTTAGCTAGGGAGAATTTCCAGGTGTTCGCCTGTTTATTTAAGTGAGGCTTTTGCGCAAGAGCGTAGTTTCTTTGAGGAGGATAGTAGGAGCAGCTGGACATTAGCAAAGATACTAGGCATAAGATCTGCAGATAGCAAAACATTTTCATTCCGATCCTCTTCTTTATTCTTTCTTTAGAGGAAATTTTTATTATATGTAATTCAATTGTTTGATTTGAATTTTATTATAAATAAAAATTTCCATTCAAATCCGAATCTACTGTTTTTGAACTGCTTCAATACCAAAAATCTTGTAAATCATTAAAACTAAACCATATTACTTAATTTTTATTTTTAAGATTGAAATTAAGGATTTATTGAGAATTTTTCCCTGGAAATCAACGAGTTAGATTTTTTGATAAGATCTCAATTTTAGTGGTGTGATAGTTTAGGAAATTAAGAATTAAAAAAATATTTGATAAAATTTTTATTTTCCATTGTAATATGTTCATGGGAATGTGGTTTATTAATTATTAAAAGTATTTTGGATTTTTAATAAACAATAAGCCATGGAAGTTTTCTAATTAGAAAGGAGTTACATATTTATGAAGAAAGCTATCTTACTAGCTGCTGCTTGCGGTATTTTTGGTTTAAGTAGTTGTTGCCGTATTGTTGATTGCTGTTTTGAAGATCCATGCGCACCTGCATCATGCAGTCCTTGTGAAATGTTCAATAAAAAAGAAAAAGGCTGCGGTCCTTGCGGTTCTTATAGCAAATCTTGCAAAAGCGAGAACTCTAACAATATTCAACACAGTTCTCAGTCTGGAGATGCCTACAATCAGTAAGCAATAACGAAGAGTCATTGACTCATTTAATTAAAAAAGATAGCTAGAAAGGAGCATGATTTCTTGCTAGCTGTCTTTGTGATATTCATCCCAGATATGTTTAGGGTAAAAGTTTTTAAAATTTCTACCCAATGGCAGAAGAAAAAATAACACATGCGATTAGGAGAACCCTATGTCCAAACTCATTAAACGAGTAGTTACGGTCCTTGCGCTAACTAGTATGGCCAGTTCATTTGCCAGCGGGGAGATAGAGACCGCTGCTATGGCAGACTCTCTAGCGACGAGGTTCGTAGCTGATGCTAACGTTTTAAACGTAGCACACAGAAAACCCAAATTAGGACGCAACAAGAATACTAATTTGGAAAAGAAAAATAAAGAATCTTGTTGTAATAAGGAATTTTTCCCTTGTGATGAGGGTAAGTGTGATTCCGTAAAACCACAAAATGAGTCCTGCTACGGTAGAATGTATGCAGTCAAAGTAAGTGATGACTGTAATGTCGAGATAAGTCAGGCAGTTCCTGAATATGCTACTGTAGGATCCCCTTATCCAATTGAAATTCTAGCAACTGGTAAAAAAGATTGTGTGGATGTAACAATTACACAACAGTTGCCTTGTGAAGTTGAGTTTGTGAGTAGTGATCCAGAAACTAAACCTACTACAGATGGCAAGCTTATTTGGAAGATTGACCGTCTATGTCAGGGAGAACGATACAAAATTACTGTTTGGGTAAAGCCTCTTAAGGAAGGTTGTTGTTTTACTGCAGCTACCGTTTGTGCTTGTCCAGAACTTCGCTCTTATACCAAATGTGGACAACCGGCTATTTGTATTAAACAACAAGGGCCTGAATGCGCATGTTTACGTTGTCCAGTTCGCTACAAGATCGAGGTATCTAATACAGGATCTGCAGTTGCCCGAGGGGTTGTAGTAGATAACCCTGTACCAGATGGTTTTTCTCATGCTTCCGGGAAACGTGTTCTCACTTTTAATTTGGGAGATATGCAGCCGGGAGAAACAAAAGTTTGTACTGTAGAATTCTGTGCAGGGAAAAGAGGAAGAGTAACCAATACAGCTACAGTGAGTTATTGTGGTGGGCACAAATGCTCTGCTGACGTAACTACTGTAGTCAACGAACCTTGTGTACAGGTAAATATTTCTGGCGCAGATACGTCCTATGTGTGTAAACCTGTAGAATATACTATTTCTGTTTCTAATCCAGGTGATCTTACTCTTTATGATGTTGTTGTCGAAGACATTCTTTCTTCGGGAACTTCAGTTGTTCAAGCCCCTGGAGGAGAGGTATGCTGCAATAAAGTAGCTTGGTGCATTAAAGAATTGTCTCCTGGAGAAAGTCTTCAGTTTAAAGTAGTGGCAAGAGCGCAAAGCCCAGGTAAGTTTACTAATCAAGTCAGCGTAAGAACCAATTCAGATTGTGGAACCTGTACATCTTGTGCAGAAGTCACAACCTATTGGAAAGGACTTGCAGCAACTCATATGTGCGTGATCGATACTAACGATCCTATCTGTGTTGGAGAAAATACGGTGTACCGTATTTGTGTAACGAATAGGGGATCTGCAGAGGATACTAATGTGTCTCTAATCCTCAAATTCTCTAAAGAATTGCAACCTATTTCTTCTTCGGGACCTACCAAGGGAACAATTACGGGTAATACCGTTGTATTTGATGCACTCCCTAAATTAGGTTCTAAGGAGTCAGTAGAATTTTCTGTAACGTTGAAGGGAGTAGCTCCTGGAGACGGTAGAGGAGAAGCTATTCTTTCTTCTGATGCTTTAACTGTACCTGTATCAGATACGGAGAATACTCACGTTTACTAATTGTTGTATTGTGAATTTAGAATAATGTGAGAAGGGCAGACCTGAAAAGGGCTGCCCTTTTTATTTTTACTCACAAAATAAGCGTTCGATAAATTGTATGCGAAGTTAATGCCAGAGTTAGATTTGTGATTTTTGTGTCATTTATTTAGTGCTTGCTCTTAGCTGGGAATAGTAAAATTAAAATTTTAATTTAATATTTGGGTCGATAAAGTCTCCTTCCTGTTAATCAAAAAAAAGGAGGATTTGGCCATGGTTACTCAGACAAATGGAATTAAAATTCAAATTCCTGAAACTATTCAAGAAGCTATAGGTATCAACGTATCTACAGCTTTGGAGAATGACCAAGTACAGCTAGGTTTAGTCAATGCGGGATTATCTTGGGTTAAATCTCATATTATCGTCCCCATGCGTTCTTCACCGATCGTTAAATCACGAGGATTCCAGATTTCTATGATAGTGTTAGGTATCCTGTTGGTTGTATCAGGATTGGCACTAACTTTTGTTCTACAGGCCGAGTTAGGCAAAAATGCCTTTCTATTCTTAATACCTGCAGTTATAGGACTTGTTAAGTTATTGGTTACATCTTTATGCATGGAAGATGCATGTACCCCAGAACAGTGGGGTTTATTCAAGAATCTTCTCAGTGTAACAGAGGACCTAATAGATGACGGAGAACTTAATCATTCTAACAAAATATTCGTCTCTTCCGTCACGGATGGAAAGGTAGAACAAAGTTGAGTAATTCCTTACTATTGGAGGTGTTAGCCTCCAATAGCACAATAAGATACCTTTTTAGATTTTAGTAAGATCATATCTTTCACTATATTCACAGATTCTTCCATTTGAAGATCGTTACTGCCATGAGGACGAATTTCTTCACTAGGATCTTTAAGGTGAGTCAGGAATAATTGATAATTCTTATTTTTTTGTACCCGGGATCTGCTATTTTCAGCAAGTACAGGGAGCATGCTTCTCCATTCTGTTTCTTGTGCTTGTAAATTGGGAAGATAGTATTTTTGAAACCATGGTCTCATGTGAGAGTCTATGTCTTCCAGGTTGTCTTTTATAACATTATCACAGTGATCAGACGGTAAAGGGTGTTCCAAATAACGTTCGCCTAACTCTTCTTCCGCATATTTTGTAGGCACCAAAATATCTGATTTTACCCCTTGTAATTGTGTAGACTTACCCGAAGGAGAATAGTACCTACCAACTGTTACTTTAAAATAATCTTTGTTATCAGGATCTCCAGTAATTGTTTGGTGTTGAATCGTACCCTTTCCATAAGTCTGCTCATCTCCAGTGACAATAGCTACCCCATAATCTTGTAAAGTTTGAGCAACAATTTCAGCAGCAGAAGCTGAACTTTTAGATACTAAAATCACAAGAGGGCCATCATAAAATTTTTTCGGAGCTATTGTTCGGTAACGTTTAATGCTGCCGTCACCATATCGAGAAACGACTACAACTCCATTAGTCATAAATAAACCCGATACTTTAATTGCTTGTGATAAGAAACCTCCGGTATTTTCACGAATATCTAAAACTAAACCCAAGAGGTTTTTATCTTGAAGACTCTGTAAAGCTTTACGCAGATCTTGCTCACTAGATATTTGATTTTCACCTTCGTAAAAAGAATATAGAGTGATTTTACCTATAATACCATCTCCATAACTTTCATAAGTTACATCTACACGACGATCCTCTAATAGAATTTTTTCTCTGGATAGGTTGACGATGTAATCTTGATT
Organism: Chlamydia ibidis 10-1398/6; assembly: GCF_000454725.1. Taxonomy (NCBI): domain Bacteria; kingdom Pseudomonadati; phylum Chlamydiota; class Chlamydiia; order Chlamydiales; family Chlamydiaceae; genus Chlamydia; species Chlamydia ibidis. Next base: position 264,888 of record NZ_APJW01000001.1, read on the forward strand.
TGCTCGATGTATGGATAATTCCACTACAGACCCCTGATCTCCTCTTAAACAATCCAATACTCCTCTAAAGGACAGGTTCTCAATGCTGTTCCCGTTAACTTTGTAGATAATATCACCTACTTGTAACTCTCGGGTTTTAAATGCGGGACCTCCAGGAATGATCTCTTTCACTATTACGCCATCAATATCTTCTTTTAAAACAACGCCAATGCCGCACATGCCTTTTTCTAATTGGATTTTCATGGCAAGTGCTTCATCTTGACTAAAGTAGGCTGTATGAGCATCTAACCCATGTGCCATGGATTTGATTACTCGGACATAGAAATGGTGAGCTTCTTCATTCGGAGACATATTTTTTTTATGATCATTGATACCTAAGTAAGGATCTTCATGGTTTTCAAGTTGTCTTATACACAAATTTACTAGAGCGGACTCTTTCCCTAAGTATCGATCTTCAGAAGCATCTGATAAATACACCGATATATATGAAAGTAATAGGGAGTAATGACGCTCCTGAAGTTCTGTTATTGAAGTAGCCCAGGTAGAAGTTTTTTTGATAAGTGGCCGAGATTTAGCGTCATCGATTAACTTTTCTGGTTCTTTAATCCACTCAGATCTCCAAGACCTTGCTCGATGAATACTATCTTTGATCTGCTTATTTAGATTCTGATGAGCTGAAAAATTGTTGATTTTGTAGTTCTTTAGCAAACGTTTCTTTACTTCGCCAGATGTTACGTATAGAGATACCTCTTGTTCTGTAAGATATGCTTGATGGGAGTCGAATGATCTTGAATAACTGACCAGAGATCTATGGAGAATGTCCACGGAGATTTCCTTAGCATCTACATGATACTCAATTAGTTTATCCACAGTTTTGCGTACATCCTCTTCTTTAAGAAGCTCTGAAGCAAAATTAGTGTAGGGAAGGAAACAAAGGATAAGCGCAAAAAGACGGAATGCCATTGTCATCACAAATATCTCTGTTGATCACTGATATTTGTAAGATCGACACAAGTTGCCCAAGCTTGAGCTCAGATTTTATAGAAAAGAGAAAAACTATTTGTGATCAGCAAGTTCTATCAAGAAAAAAATCTAATCAAGTAGTTAAGAACTCCCACTGATCAAATAATACTTCAAATCGTATAGGATATTGATCAACAGTACGCCGCTTGCGATGAAGACTAGGAACGAACCTATAACAAAGTACGCCCCCGAAAAAGGTAAAACAGTCTGAGGAAGCAGGCTTAATGAAGACAAAATTAGCGCAAGCACAAAAAACACTACAGCCATTGCAATCATAGCAACACTACGAGACGAAGCTTGTATTTGTTGTTGTCCTCTCGCGTAATCGTTTGGTTGTAAAGAAAGTTGTATACTCATGAGCGTCATTTAAAAAATTAACAAACATTATAACAAAATCAAAAATCTAGAAAAACATTTAAAAATAGAAAGATTATTTTTTATTGATTTATATATCTTAGTAAGAATTTTCTTGTTCCAATTTCTATGGTTGAATGCTGTAAAGTAAGCTTTCTTTTCTAGATCCGTTTGCATGGATTCAATCTTTTTCAAGTAAATATTTTTTTTATCATAGTTGGCTAGGCTACCTGAGTAGAGACTTTGGGTTGGGTTGTAGATGTTTTGCTCTGGCCTCAATATCGTTCTTTGCTTCTTTGGTTATTGTGTCTTCTCATTATGTATCGGGCATCGGAAGGAGAAAGGATGGTTTGGATAAAAGAATAGGGATAATCCGAGAGGTAGTATATAGGTCTGTACTCAAAAATAAGCCCTTGCAAACAAAGAGAACCTTACTCTATATTTTTCTCCTTATAGTAGTGAGGTTGAATCGAGAAGGATACATGCCAACCATTAATCAATTAATACGAAAAAAGCGTCAATCTAGTACGCCTAGAAAAAAGTCCCCAGCTTTGCAAAGATGCCCTCAAAGGCGTGGGGTGTGTCTGCAAGTGAAGACAAAAACTCCTAAAAAGCCTAACTCAGCTTTGCGTAAAGTTGCTTGGGTTCGTTTATCTAATGGTCAGGAAGTTATCGCTTACATCGGTGGAGAAGGGCATAACTTACAAGAACATAGTATCGTATTAGTTCAGGGAGGAAGGGTAAAAGATCTCCCTGGGGTGCGTTATCATATTGTTCGTGGAGCACTCGATTGTGCTGCTGTGAAGAATAGAAAGCAGAGCCGTTCTAGATACGGCGCAAAGCGTCCTAAATAGGGCATCTTCTTTTGTCTGGGAATTAGAATTTAGAGGTTAACTTATATGTCAAGACGGCATGCCGCTGAGAAGAAACAAATTCCAGGAGACCCTGTCTATGGAAGCGTGGTCTTAGAGAGATTTATCAATAAAGTTATGATGCATGGCAAGAAGAGTGTCGCTAGGAGAATTGTTTACTCCGCTTTAGAGCGTTTTGCGAAAAAGCTTGGCGCCGAAAATGTTTTAGAGGCTTTTGAAGAAGCTCTAGAAAATGCTAAGCCTTTGCTTGAAGTGCGTTCTCGTCGTGTTGGTGGTGCTACTTATCAGGTTCCTGTGGAAGTTGCGGCAGAGAGAAGAAATTGCTTGGCTATGCAGTGGATAGTGAAAAACGCCCGATCTAAGCCTGGCAAGTCCATGGAAGAGGGGTTGGCGGCGGAGCTCGTGGATTGTTTCAATAAACAAGGCGCTACGATCAAAAAAAGGGAAGACACTCATCGTATGGCTGAAGCGAACAAGGCGTTTGCGCATTATAAGTGGTAATAATATTTATTTTTTAGGATTTGGAAGAGGCATAAAAAGTTCATGAGTAGCCAAGAATTCGATTTAAGTGCAATCAGAAACATCGGTATTATGGCGCATATCGATGCAGGTAAAACGACTACTACGGAAAGAATTCTTTACTATGCTGGAAGGACGCACAAGATAGGTGAAGTTCATGAAGGCGGGGCAACCATGGACTGGATGGAGCAAGAGCAGGAGAGGGGGATTACTATTACCTCTGCTGCTACTACCGTTTTTTGGTTGGGAGCTAAAATTAATATTATCGACACTCCTGGTCACGTTGATTTCACCATTGAGGTGGAAAGGTCTCTCCGTGTTTTGGATGGCGCCGTTGCGGTTTTTGATGCTGTTTCTGGAGTGGAGCCTCAATCCGAAACTGTCTGGAGACAGGCAAATAAGTATGGCGTTCCTAGAATTGCTTTTGTTAACAAAATGGATCGTATGGGTGCGGATTACTTCGCAGCTGTTGAGTCCATGAGAGAGAAGTTGGGTGCTAATGCTATCGCAGTTCATTGTCCTATTGGAGCGGAAAGTCAGTTCGTTGGCATGGTTGATCTCATCTCTCAGAAAGCTCTTTACTTCTTAGATGAAACTTTAGGAGCTAAGTGGGAAGAGAGAGAGATTCCCGAGGAGCTAAAAGAACGTTGCGCTGAGTTGCGCGCGGCTCTCCTTGAAGAGTTAGCAACGGTTGATGAAAGCAATGAAGCTTTCATGATGAAAGTTTTAGAAGATCCTGACTCTATTACAGAGGATGAGATCCATGCTGTGATGCGAAAGGGAGTGATTGAGAACAAGATTAATCCTGTTTTGTGTGGTACCGCATTTAAGAACAAGGGTGTTCAGCAGCTTCTGAATGTTATTGTGAAGTGGTTGCCTTCTCCTCTTGATCGAGGCGAAGTTAAAGGGGTAAGTTTAAAAACTGATAGTGAGATATCTCTTGCTCCAAGGAAGGATGGTCCCCTAGCTGCTTTGGTGTTCAAGATTATGACCGATCCTTATGTTGGTCGAATTACGTTTATCCGTATCTATTCCGGTACGTTGAAAAAAGGCGCTGCTATTCTTAATTCTACAAAAGATAAGAAGGAGCGCATCTCTCGTTTGTTGGAAATGCATGCTAATGAAAGAACTGATCGTGATGAGTTCACTGTTGGTGATATTGGTGCGTGTGTTGGTCTTAAGTACTCTGTAACGGGTGATACTCTATGCGATGACAGCCAAGAGATTGTCTTAGAGCGTATTGAAGTTCCTGAGCCAGTAATTGATATGGCTATTGAGCCTAAGTCAAAAGGTGATAGGGAAAAGTTGGCGCAGGCTTTGAGCGCTCTATCTGAAGAAGATCCTACTTTCCGTGTTTCTACTAATGAAGAAACTGGACAGACAATTATCTCAGGAATGGGGGAGTTGCATTTAGATATTCTTCGTGATCGTATGATTCGAGAATTTAAAGTGGAAGCTAATGTGGGTAAACCACAAGTTTCCTATAAGGAGACGATTACTAAACCTAGTAACAGTGAAACTAAGTACGTTAAACAGTCCGGTGGTCGTGGGCAGTATGCTCATGTTTGTTTGGAGATTGAGCCTAATGAGCCTGGCAAGGGTAACGAGGTTGTCAGTAAGATTGTTGGGGGAGTTATTCCTAAGGAGTACATCCCTGCAGTTATCAAAGGTGTGGAAGAAGGTCTGAGCACTGGAGTTTTGGCTGGATATGGATTAGTCGATGTTAAAGTTAATATTGTTTTCGGTTCTTACCATGAGGTCGATTCTAGTGAGATGGCCTTTAAGATTTGCGGTTCTATGGCTGTGAAAGAGGCTTGTAGAAAGGCTTTGCCAGTGATTTTAGAACCAATTATGAAGATCGCTGTAACTACTCCAGAAGATCATTTAGGAGATGTTATAGGTGACTTGAACCGTCGTAGAGGAAAGATTCTCGGACAAGAATCTTCTCGAGGGATGGCGCAAGTTAATGCAGAAGTTCCTCTAAGCGAAATGTTTGGGTATACAACATCATTGCGGTCTTTGACTTCAGGAAGAGCTACGTCAACAATGGAGCCAGCCTTCTTTGCTAAGGTTCCTGCAAAAATTCAAGAAGAGATAGTTAAGAAGTAAGGGATATATGAAGCAGCAAAAACAAAAAATTCGCATCCGTCTGAAAGGATTCGATCAAGGACAATTAGATCGGTCAACCGCAGATATTGTTGAGACTGCTAAAAGAACAGGTGCTCGTGTTGTAGGACCTATTCCTTTGCCTACGAAGAGGGAAATTTACACAGTGCTTCGTTCGCCTCACGTAGATAAAAAGTCTAGAGAACAGTTTGAAATTCGTACTCACAAGCGTCTTGTGGACATTCTCGATCCTACAGGTAAGACGATTGATGCTCTGAAAATGTTGGCACTTCCTGCTGGGGTCGATATTAAGATTAAGGCTGCCTAGTTTTGTTTGAATTCGGGTATGTACTTATTAGAGAAGTTTAAAGCTCGATCTGTGCGTTTGTTTTCGCGCGAGCTCATTTCTTGCAATTTTTCTGATTCTGCCCAGACTGATCCGGTTTATCAAGTTGTGTTTGATGCTGGAGAGTCTGGTCTGTCTTATAAGGTTGGAGATGCCTTGGGTATATTTTCTCAAAATTCTCCAAATGTCGTTCATAATGTATTAGATGCTCTGGGTTATGCTAGTCAGGAACAGGTGGAGAGCCGCCACAGTGCTTGTCCCTTGACTGCTGAACAGTTGTTTACTTCTTATCTTGATGTTGATAAGTTTCCTGCAAAACTTAAATCTTATTTTCCTAAAACGGATGATACTTACTCCTTTTATGATGCTATAAGAGAATTTAAGCCTCGTATTCCTTTAAAGGATTTAGTACAAATAGCTTCTCCTTTGTTGCCTCGTTTTTATTCTATTGCCTCCTCTCCCTCTGTTATGAAAGATAAAATTGAGCTATTGGTTAGGCTTGTGTCTTATTCTGGTAAGTTTGATACTCGCTACGGAGTTTGTTCTTATTTTTTATGTAATGAGTTAGCAAAAGGATCTTGTTGTCCAGTATTCGTCCAACCAACAAAGTACTTTACTCTTGGTGAGAAGACCGTTGGGAAGCCTATTGTTATGATAGGTTCTGGAACAGGCGTTGCACCATACAAAGGGTTTCTACAGCAGCGTCTACATGATAATGATACAGGAAGGAATGTACTTTTCTTTGGAGAACGTTTCGAAAAAGCGAATTTTTATTACAGAAGCTTCTGGGAAAAATTAGAAGAGCAAAATAAGCTCCAATTGTTTTCAGCATTCTCTCGTGATGGAAACAAGAAAACTTACGTGCAAGATATCGTTAGAGAGCAGGAACAGCTTATCTCAGAGCTATATGACGGGGGGGCCTATTTCTTTATTTGTGGAAGTAAAGACCTTGGCGTAGGAGTTAAAAAAACTCTTGAAGATATTCTAGGAAAGGATGCGCTCTCCACTATGAAAGAAGAGCGTCGTTACCTTGTCGATGTTTATTGATTACAATACTCCATTACTGTCAGAATACAAAAGCACTGCGCTCCATCTCCACAGCCAAAATCACTTAGACCTTCTCCTGAGGTGGCTGTAACTCCTACAGAATCAGGGGAGATATCCAAAGCTGAAGCAATACTGTAGCGCATATCAGACAACCTAGGTAAAAATTTCGGGCGACTACCTTCGATTGTTATCGCAACATGCGAAATTTTTTGATTGGGTTTAAGGGATTTTTTTGCTTCTTCTAAGTATATGCTACTATCCGTAATACCTCGGGTATGAAAGAGTTCGTCTGCAATATTCCCTAAGATAATTCTATGAGTTATTGATGAAATTGCATTACAAATAGCGTGAAAAACAACATCTCCGTCAGAATTCGCTTGGAATCCTGGACAATTATCAAAAATAACGCCACCCACGATACAAGGTTTAGCAGAACTTTCGGGAAGAAAACGATGGCTATCTTGGCCGATTCCTACACGGTAAATCCATTGAGGATTAGGCAGGGAAGAATTATTCCCTTTCTCCTTATTCATTTTGATACCTGAATATATGATTATTTTAAGGATTTCATTCTTAGAACAAACAAAGATATTTCCTAACAGTCAGTACACGTTCCGAAGAACAAAATTAAAAACATACTATAAGATTAATGTAATTCTGCCTATACGATCTTTTGTCTTCATAACTGGTCAGCAAGTTAAAATTTTTATATTTAGTTGGGTGTTTATGGATGTCTCCTAGGATAATAATTAAGTCGGTAGTATGACAGGAAGATGAAGGATTTTGTGAATCTATTAGGTAAGAAGTTCAATACTTTAGAAATCTGATTGATTTAAAGCGAATATTTCTCTATGATCTCCTATCAAAACGGCTAGATAGCTCAGCTGGTAGAGCAGAGGACTGAAGATCCTTGTGTCGTCGGTTCGATCCCGGCTCTGGCCATACGTTTTTAGTATTCAACGTGTTTAGTTTTTTTTGTAAAGCTAAAATCAGGGACTTTATATTTTTTATAATCTGCTAGTTTGCTAAAGTATTCGTGGACGTGCGATTTTTAGTGACAGTCCCGAGCACAAAAAGAGAATTATAAGGAAAGAATTAATGGAGCCTTACGCGATAATTCAGACCGGAAGTAAGCAGTATCAAGTTCGAAAAGGCGATGTTATTGATGTCGAACTTTTGGATGGTGTTTCCGAAGGACAAGAAGTTACTTTCAAAGAAGTTTTGTTTGCTTTTGACGGATCTAAAGCATTTGTGGGTGCGCCAGTAGTAAGCACAGCTTGCGTAAAAGGTGAGTTGCTTGCTCAGGTCCGAGGTGAGAAGGTTTTTGCCTACAAATATAAGCGAAGAAAAAATTACCATCGTAAAGTCGGACACCGTCAGAACTATCTTAGAGTGAGAATTTCTGATTTGGTAATGTAGTAAGCTTGTGGAAAACTAAAGGGTTTTGAAGATATGGCACATAAGAAAGGTCAGGGAGCGAGCCGCAACGGTCGCGATTCGGAGTCAAAGCGTCTTGGAATCAAAGTGGGTGCAGGTCAAAGAGTTTCCACAGGTAGCATTCTAGTTAGACAGAGAGGAACCAAATGGCATCCTGCAGCTAATGTTGGTAGAGGGCGTGATGATACTCTATTTGCTTTAGTGGATGGGATTGTTGTAATGAAAAAAACGGATCGTACTTACGTTTCCGTGCAGCCTGAATAAAGTTTTCCTCCCGAATATGTATTTAACGAAAGAGCTCTGTTTTTTGCCTCAGGCATGAAATAGAGCTTTTTTTTTAGTAAGATGAGTACGTCATGTTTTTAGATCAAATTACTTTAGAGTTACGTGCAGGTAAGGGTGGCAATGGTGTTGTTGCTTGGAGAAAAGAGAAATATCTCCCTAAAGGTGGGCCTTATGGCGGTAACGGTGGTATCGGTGGTTCTATAGTTATAGAAGCTGTCAGACACATTTATTCATTCGAATCTTATAGAAATATTCGTTTCCTAAAAGCTGCCGACGGTCAATCTGGAGCTAGTAATAATCGTACTGGAAGAAATGGAAAAGATTTGGTTTTGCAAGTCCCAGAAGGCACCTTATTACGTGACGCAGAGACTCAAGAGATTCTCTATGATTTTACTCAACATGGAGATCGTTTAGTTATTTGTCGTGGTGGTAAGGGTGGCAAAGGTAATACCTTTTTCAAGACGTCTACTAACCGTGCCCCCACCAAGGCTACTCCAGGAAAACCAGGTGAAATTCGTCAGGTAGAGTTAGAATTAAAGTTAATAGCTGATATTGGACTAGTAGGATTCCCGAATGCAGGTAAATCTACTTTGTTTAATTCATTAGCTCGCACAGAAGTAAAAGTAGGCGCCTACCCATTCACCACCTTACAACCCGCACTTGGTTTAGTTCCTTGTGAAGGTAAGTTATACCAAAAACCATGGATTATTGCAGATATTCCTGGAATTATTGAAGGGGCTCATCAAAACCGCGGTTTAGGGTTAGATTTCTTAAGGCATATTGAGCGAACTCGTTTACTACTATTTGTCATAGATATATCTGGAAGAGAGCGTAATACCCCCGAGAAAGATCTTCAAATTCTTATGGATGAGCTTCTTTATTACAAAGAAGATATCGCTAAAAAAGATATGATTATCGCTCTAAACAAAATTGACGATCTTCTTCCGGATGAAAGGGAAGAACGTCTTAGCCATTTTCGTAAGAAATTCCCCGGCTATAATTTTGTTTTGCTTTCCGGACTTACAGGTGAAGGAACGGAGATTTTACAACATCTTTTGACAGAAAGGCTCACACAGTAAATACCCCCCATTAAAATGGCAATTGTTGGACCTACAGGAAAGTCTAGAACATAAGATAGAGCAATTCCTAACCAAGAACATACGATGTTCAACAAAGTAGAGATCATCATGATTCTCGTAATTTTATAGGAAAATCTGCAAGCAATGGATACTGGTAGCACGAGCATACTCAACATGAGTATAATCCCCATAACATGAGCAAGTATGACAATTGTCATAGCTATGAGGATAAGTAGTATAAAATACCACGTATTTATCGAGTGTTTGCTCAATGTCATGTATTTTTCATCAAAGCAAAGCGCCAGAAATCTTGTGTGACAAATGGTAACCGTTCCTAGAATAATAGCGTCTAGTATCCCTAAACCATAAATGTCGTGTTTCGTTACCCAAAGTATATTACCAAATAAAAAGCTGACAAGAGCTGAGTTAAAGTCTGGTAATTGGGATATGAAAATAATTCCAATAGCCATTCCTAGTGACCATAGAATGGCAATCAATGCATCTTCACGTTCCTGGTATTTTAAGTGAATTTGCCCTACGAAGAAAGCTAAGATAATCGCACCTATAATCGCACCATACATTGGAGAAAAGTGCCAGTTAAAGCGATACTGTAACCATAGAGTAATTCCTATACTTCCTAGAATAGAATGTGAAATACTGCCACTAATAGACACAATACGTTTTACTACAGTGTACGTACCAATTACACCTCCAGCAATAGATGCTCCTAAAGCAGCTAATAAGGCAGGGAAAAGTAGAGATGGAAAAAGAACATGAAATATCGAGGTCATAAACGAACCCTTTTTTCATCTGAGGGACAGCAAAATCTCTCGGGAATATCCATCGTATCGGAAAGAGTGGTTAGTGTTTTGTTCATGTAAAGTACTTTACTAAAATGGTTAATAGCATGATGTAGGTCATGAGTAATCATAATAATAGTACAGTTTCTATTGAGTGCTGTCAGAATCTTTAAAATATGTTGTTGGTTTTCTGGGTCAATATTTGCTGTCGGTTCATCAAGAATAAGAAGCTGAGGATCGGAAGCCAGAGCTCTAGCAAGGAGTACACGTTGGATTTGACCTCCGGATAAATGAGAAAAGCATGAATGCCTATGATGCCAGAGGTCTACAGTCTTGAGAGCTTCTTCAACAGCTAAATAATCAGCCTCTTTATATTTTCCATGCCAAGATAAAGTGGATAATCTTCCGAGGAGAGCAACTTCTTGAACAGAAATTGGAAAAGAAAAATCGAAAGAAAAATGCTGAGGAACCCAGCCAATTCCTGGGGAAAGGTTTCCTTGTGATAAAGTTTGGATCGTTCCTAGTGTGGGTTTTAATAGACCTAGCATAAGTTGGGTGAGAGTGGTTTTCCCACCTCCATTTGGGCCAATGATTCCTATGAACTCACCTTGATAAATTTTTAAAGATATATCATTAACGATCCAACCACCTCGTTTTGCATAACGAAAAGAAAGGTGATCTATAAGCATCTGTACAGTCATAAACCCGCAAATGTTGTGGCTATTGTTTTAAGGTTATCAATAACGTGTTCTTCATAGGGATCTATGGTTACGGTCTGTAACCCGAATCTCTCCGCGAGTAAATTAGTGCTGCGTTTCCCTGAATGGCGTAATAATATGATAGAAGAGATGTGATGATTTCGGATTGTCTGCGCCATATTCACAATATCCTTGGGAGAAGGGTCTAAATGGTGCGATCTCTCTACAGTGTGCTGTGAAAAATCATAGTCTCTACAGAAATATGCAAACGCTCCGTGGGAAACTAGGATGTTTCTTTGTCGTGCATTAGAGGTGATTTGAGAAATTTCTTTATCCAAACTATCAAGAGTTGATAGGAGTTTTTCTCCGTTACGTTGGTAGAGATGTGTGTGTTGTGGAAATTGTGTAACCAAGGCATTTACGATTGCCTTTACTTGAATTTGTAGATTCTTTGGACTAAGCCAGGTGTGAGTATCGTAAGATGTAAATCTATGCGAACATCCCTTGCCAGATAAAGAGATCATAGTAATGTTTTTCGTAAGGTCTACTTGCTTACAAGATAAAACTTTTTTACAGATGGCCTCAAAGGGTTCTCCCATACGGAACCAAAGGTCTGCTTTTAAAAATTTCTCCAATTGGCTCGGAGAAGGTTCGTAGGTGTGAGGATCAAAGTTTTTAGAAACAATTACGGATACCTCACAGGTATCACCAGAAATCTGTTCAACCAAGAACTTATAAGGAGCAATACTTACTAAGACACGACCAGATTTTGCAGAGGGTTCCCCGTATGCTAAGGCCGAGAAGAAAAAAAAAGAACAAAAAAGAAAAATACTACGCATAACATGCTTAAGTTTTCGAAACGAAGCTATTATTCTATTGAGTAGGAATTTTATTCAACTTCTCGGATTGTTCAGCAGTATTATTCTTCTGATACCAATAGTTTTTATTTGATATCTGGACACAGTATAAAAGATGAAGCATATGCTAAATGAATATTTTAGATCAGTATTGATCATAGGGTAGTTGATAAAAATGGATATTTTAAGATATCTTCGAAGCAAGTTTTTCATAACAAATTCCTTATTCACCTGATGGAGAGATGTCCGAGTGGCTTAAGGAGCACGCTTGGAAAGCGTGTGTGCGTTAACGCGTACCGTGGGTTCGAATCCCACTCTCTCCGTATTCTTTTCACTTTTTGTTTCTTTAACTTCTTCTTTTTGTTCGGGTCTTTTATCCTTGACAAGAAGGAGGATTTTCTTGATTTATAATTTCTATTTTACAAACGTGATAAGCACGTAAAAATGTGTCGTTTAGCTAAGAAAGATTCTTAGAACCCAATTCTGATTATTATCTTTGAAGGGAGTTAGAGGCACTTCAGTTCTGTGTCCTTCAGGATGTTTGTTTTTATCTGCCTTTCTGAACCTTACCTCATAATTTACGGAGGACGTTTGTGCACGAGGACTTTTTTAAGCTTATTCTTATTATAGATAAAAAAGATACTTCGCAAAAAGCGTATATCGACTTCATTACCTCTTGTATTCGTTCAGGAATTACTTGTATTCATCTTAAAGAGGAGAATTTACCTTATCCAAATCTTATAGAGTTTGGAAAATCGTTAAGGGATATATCTACAACATGGAATATTCCTTTAATTACTGATACCGTTTCCTTAGCTATGGAGCTTAATGCTTCTGGTGTATGTTTGAAACAATCTGAATTTGATATTATTGAAGCTCGAGAGACACTAGGAGAAGATAAAATCATAGGATGGCACATCGATACTCTCGATCAGGTATTAAATGCCAACACATTGCCTATAGATTTTTTATGCCTTGGTGGTGTGGGAGCTACTGATGATTCGGATTTTGGTAGTTACTCTGCTTTGGAGCAGGTAGCATCTCTTTGTGAGCATCCTATTGTTGCTATTAGTGGAGTCAATAAGGAGAACATTACTCAAGTGTTAGAATCTGGGATTTCTGGAATTTCTATATTGGGTGATTTTGACTATCAGAATAATCCTGAAACATTTATTGCAAAATTTAGAAACATTTTAGATAAGGGCTACTTTGATTTGCAGGTATAAAACCTTGCCTGGGATAATTCAGGAATTTCTCCTGAATTATCCTAGAATATCATACGAGCTCCACAGTTTGCCATTTGTGTTAATCCTGACATTGCTGCATCCACTGTATATGTTCCAAATATTGTCCAGTAAGGTCCTAAATAGATTTGGCTACTGTATTCCATACGTGCCATGTTTCTATTAGGAAGAGGGCATGAAATTTTCCCTGATTCTCCTGATGATAGGACAACATATTTTGATACAGGCTTATTCCTATACACAATAGGGACATAAGCTGCCGATAGCTTGTTATACATTAGAATATTGAAATGCATGAACGCATTTTCAAGTATAAATCCTGTAGGTAGAGCAAAATTTCTATAGTCGCAATTTCCGAAACTTCTAGGATCGTAATCCTCTTCCGTAAATGCTTTTTGCCTAATTGTTGAATACTCGGTCTCAGAATAGAAGGAGAAACGCGTGGTTGAAGTTTGTGAAGGTTCTCGGAGATCTAAAACGAGTCTAACATCGAATAACCAAGCGAGATCTTCCCAATTTCCTATATTTCGTTCATTAATAGAAGGATAGTATGTCGTGGTATCGTGTTTAATATAACCATAGGTGGCTAATGCTTGTAGCTGAATTGGTCTAGGTGCTTTTGTTTTTCTGTAAGGAAGGTAGAACGCTTTTCCAGTATATAGAGTGCCTTGGAAAGAGTGCCCTGACCCTTTGTGTTTGTAGTTGTGGACAGTTTGCTCAGACTTAGAGTGTCCAAATACCTGACTGAATGAGGCTCCTAAAATAAATTCGGGAAGAGGTTTGGCGTCAATGGCAAGAGAATAACCTCTGGCATCGTAGGAGAATTTCTTGGTTTTTTCATCTTCTTGGTTTCTTACGAAAGATCCTAAGCCACAACACCATAAGTTGTTATAAGCAGCATCATCGAAACGAGCACTGTTGAGTAGGTTGTTTATAATTCCTTGTTTTACCAAAACTAAAGAGTTTTGCGAGCCAAGTATAGAATTAGTATAGAAATAGTTATCTCTAGGTATATAAACCCAACGGCGGTATTGATCAAATTTCCATTTTGCGATCAGTTTATTGTTTGATGTGCTTGATTGTATAGTCCATGTGCCCATATAGCCTTTTTGAGGGTAAAGATCGCCCTCCAAGGTTACATTAGCTGTGACAGTTCCTCCTCCTGGAACCAAATTCAGTATAGTAATATCTTGATCTTTACCTAGTTGAGGATTTTGGTAGAAAGTACCATCAGGGTCAACCAGAGTGATCTTTCCAGACAGATTAATTACCCTTCCCTCGGCATTCTCAGGTAACGACAAAGGTTGTGCTACTAATGCATCAACAGAACGTGCTTTTTCTCTTGCTACATATGTGGATCCACTAGCGAGTTTTAGTGTTGGGATAGACGCTGATCCGCTCTCAGTTTTAGCTACCATGTCACAGCAGTTGATAGTCAGGTTATTGAGTACAATCCCACCGGCCGTATTTGATTGGGTAGACAATACAGATCCCGGCTCCATAATTACAAGCGATCCAGGTTTTTGTTCAAAAGATAGAACATTCAATTCTGTATTTGCTCCAAGATGCAGCGTTCCGTTATGCAGAATAGCTTTTTGGGGAATAAGTGACTTATGACTATGCAGTTCACTAGAAAATAGAATCGTTCCTGTATAGGTAGTTTGTGATCCATTACCACTATTTTTATTAATGTCTAATGGCGTAGCTTGAGAAATATTTCCATTACTTTTACATGAGGTAACATTGACAGGGTCATAAAATCCAATAGTATGTCCTGCAGCAGCATTTAAAGTTAGTGCCACACCACCAGCAATACTGCAGAATTTAGGATCTGAGTTTCTATTAGTCGCAGTTCCAGTACACTGGTTATTTTGGAAAATGATATCCCCACCAGATGCTGTTAATTTCAGAGTGGCATCGGTGTTTTGAGGAGTAGAACAACTACCATAGATTGCTGCGCCTAGATTGGGTGTTGAGGCTTTTTTATTCGCAGGAGTATTAGCTGATGTTACCGTATTATTAGCAAAGATGACAGCAGATGTAGCATCTATTGTTGCAGAGTTTGTAAAGAAGATAGCGCTACCGTCATTAGCAGAGTTATTATTGGTAAAATTAGCTCCTCCAGTAATTGTTAGAGTTCTTGCATAGAGAGTTCCTCGATCATTTGCTGTATTCCCTGAGAAGAAATATCCTCCATTCCCCGATAAAGTAATAGAACCATTAGATGTACCATTTATACATCCAATTGCCGATCCTAGATCTGCACGATTACCTGTAAATGTCACAGATGAATTTTGAATAGATACAGATGAGGTTGCTCCTATGGCTCCACCAAATGTAGGTTTATTCGGTGTAGTTAACAGTGCTTGAGGATCTGTAGAAACAGTCTGTGAAGCCGGTGTACATGAAGCAGAGTTATTACTGAATGTAATCCCTTGAGGACATTCAGAGATAGATACAGTTTGAGAATAAAGAGCTCCTCCTGCAACTTGTCCATTCGTAGTTGCCTTTGCAGTTACAGCAGAGTTTCCTGAGAAACTAAATGGGGCAGCATTATTCTGTATAGTTAGAGAGGTTTTTGCATATGCTGCACCGCCATAAATATCTGGATCAGTATTGCCATTAGTAGCTGCGGTAGTGGCTGTATCCGATGCTTTATTTCCACTAAATGTACAAGGGGCTCCGACATTCTGCATGGTTAATGTAGTTTCAGAATAGAAGGCTCCTCCTGAAATTTGAGGGGGATTTGCAGCTTGTTTTACAACAGCTTTTGCTCCATTTTCTGCCTGTACATCGGATAAAAATTTTGAAGCTTGTTGTTTTTGAGCTCCCTGTTGGGCTCCTTGTAAGTTCACAATATTGGCTGGGACTGTATTTGAAGCGGTTTCTGCTTTATTATTTGTGAAATTCGAGGCAGAGGTGAGATTTTGGAGAGTTAATGCTTTTGTATATATAGCTCCCCCAGAAACCTTAGCGGAGTTTCCTGAGATCGTCAGTTCATCGATGTTCTCGATAGTTAGGGAATTAGTAAAGTAAAATCCCCCACCAGATTTGGCAGTGTTATTTGAAATAGTTAACGCATCGATGCGGGATAATTTCCCATCTTTCCCGTATACTCCTCCACCATTTTCTCCTGCTGTATTTCCAGTGATGCCAGTAGTCATAGTATAGTCAATGGAAAAGTCGTAAGTTGTTGCAGAGCCATCTTGTTGCTGTAATCTATCTACTTGCAGGTCTGCTTCTGCGATTACTGAAGATATAGTATAAGGAGAGAGCTGTTTAGCTCCTGGCAATGTTCCTTTACTTGTGGATAGAGTTTGTAAACCTTGTTCATTAGGAGCTACAGTACATAGACCACCACCATTTTTCTGCGCATTATTTGACCCTATGGTGATTAAATTTAGATTTGAGAAGGCAGCCTCAGTGGTATAAATACCCGCGCCATTTTCTGTTGCTGTATTATTGGAAATAATAGCGCTGCCTGATACAGGTTGAATTCCATCCGTAGGGGGAGTAGTAGTATACGTTAGAGAAAACGATTTAGGAATATATGCTCCACCTCCAGATTTTTCTGAAGAGTTTCCTAGCAAGCAAAATGCCTCTAGATTTTTCATGGTCAATATTTTATCGGCAGCCATGCACAGGCCCCCGCCATTTTCTTTGGCAGAGTTTCCTTGAAATAGAGTATTTCCTGTTAGATTCGATAGAGTAATGTTATCACCGCAGTATAAACCTCCTCCAGATTTTTCAGAGGAATTCTGTATAAACTGGATTCTATGAGAATTTGAACACGTTGTTGTTCCTGTTACGTATGCCCCTCCTCCTTCATCCTTAGCCTGGTTATTGGTGATTTCTAATGCTGAGGTGATGTTGGAAACATTTAGGGCTTTCTTAGTATATAAGGCCCCACCTTGTGCTATGAGTCCAACTAGGGGGCTAGAAGCTTCTTCTGCCTCAGCTACAACTTGTTTAGATGGTGATGTGGCTGGTTGTTGAGGAAATGGGTTGGTAATTTTTAAATCATAGTTTCCTGCTTTATTTACAGAGAAACGAACATCTCCAAGATTATTAAAATTAATGTCTCCCTCAGAATAAATAGCTCCGCCACCAACTTTTGCTGAGTTAGAGCTGAACTGTGTTAACATTTGGGAGTTTTGAATGTTCGTGTCACCCTTTGTATAAATAGCTCCTCCCATGGAGTTACACGAGTTACTCTGGAAATTTAAATTGGTGACATTATCTAAGGTAACGGCTTTCTTGGAATATAAAGCTCCTCCAGATCCTGTAGCTGAGTTTAGGATGAAGGTAGTGCTATTTTCTCCATTGCTTATAGAGATGTTGTCTCCGCAGAAAATAGCTCCTCCAGATCCTTTCAAAATAACGGGTTGAGGAGCCGCAGCAGGAGGTACAGCAGCAGAGAGGGGTAGGGATATAACTTTTGGTGTAATTCCACTAGCATGAGGAGGTTGTTGCTGTGCCTGGCCTGATTGTGAAGTAGAGGATGACGAGGCAGCAGCAGCAGGTTTTTGAGCTGCCTCGAGTTTTTCTTTAATTTCGTCAATAATACTTGGGAAAACAGCGCTGTTTCCTCTGAACGTCATATCTTTATAAGCAGATATTAGTATAGCTCCTTCTGCATAAGCGGCTCCGCCATTTCCAGCTGTTTTCTCTGTATATTCGGGAAGTTTTACTGTCTGACCATTACTACCAGGAGCACTACCAGCTGCGGCTGCTGTTCCAATACCTTGTGGTAAGGATGTTAAGGTAACTTTATGTAAACTCGATGGCTGTTGTATTCCAGAACCTGCAGCACCCGCAGCACCCGCAGGTCCGGTTGGCCCTGGAGGTGTAGAGGGTAATAGAGGGATTAATGGTACTGGAACTTTAGCGGAGTTATTTGAGAAGTTAATCGAGTTAACGATATTCGTAATCGTGATAGTGGATTCTGTAGCTAGGGCTCCTCCAGACTGTTGAGAAAGGTTATCTGTGAATGTCACATCATTTAGACCATCAAAGAATATTGGCCCATTAGAGTAGATAGCTCCTCCCATACCAGTCATACTGATCTTTTCACAAGTCAGGGATCCTGGGTTTCCTGGGTTAGTAATGAAAGATACGGGGCCCCTCTTATCATTGTAAAATGCCCCACCACCTTTTGGTTCAGGTTTTGCAGGAGCAGGGGGAGCTGATGGTGCAGAAGGTGCTGCAGCGCTAGATGCATGTAAATTATTTTGAGTTATCGAAGACTCTAAGGAAGAAGGTAATTTATATGCATGTAGGTCTGAGAATTTCTCACTATTTGAAACAACTTCATTTTGTGTTTCGTACCTTACGAAGACTTCATGCAATGATTTGGGACTGAATAATGTAGTTGTATGAGGTAGGTCCTGGGATAAGTGTCCAGTTCCTGCTACTCCTGGTACACCAGGAACACCCGGTACTCCAGGGACACTTGGTGCAGAAGTACCATTATTGCTGTCATCTGTAGTTGGTACTGTTTGTGTAGGTGCGGGAATATTTGTGAATGTAGAAAACGTAACATCTCCAGTTACATTGTACGTAGTCCCGCCCGCATCTTGAGTGACTTGGGTAAAGTTATTAGATTTAGAATCTGTAGAACTCGATCCTGACCCTCTATGGTTAGAATTTAATTCTTGAGAAATGGGGTCACTAAATACTGTTATTGAGGGAAGAACAGCAGCAAAAACAGCTGTAGCTGAGAGCCACTTCATAAAACAAAAACCTACTGCATACATTCACTGACTAGATAAGCGTTAGATAAATCAGAAGAGCAAATTAGGCAAGGGATAATGAATGAAAAGGGAAAGAGAAGAAAAAGAAAGACAAGATATTAAAGATAGGCTGTAGGAAGAAGAGAGAAGAGGGCTTATCTCTAATATCTTGATGGACGTTTCAATAAACTTTATATTATTTCATAGTCAAGAAAAATTAGAACCTTAGTGATAGACCAGTAAAAGCATCTCCAGATAAATTATTTCCTTCTCTTTGCGTTGAAGATATCCCAAGAAATACAGAAGCAAAACGATAACGGAGTGTCGAACGAAGTTTTAAGCTAACAGCTTCTTGTCCCATAGGAACGCTAGATACCTTCCAAGCATGTTGGTTAAGAATTAAGGAAGCTGATGTTATGGGATTTTCTCTTTGAAAATCTTTGATATATGCCATGCTAAGTTGTGTAAATAATGAATAGTGGTCACCAAAGCAACGTAACTCTAGTGCAATACCTGCAGGTAGAGCAAGATTAGATAAATTGGAAGAACCAAAATACCTAGGGTCATAACCTGTTTCAATGAAGGGATTTTGAATTAGTACAGTATACTCAACATTGATGAAGGGTGTAATTTTAAGACAACGTAATGCTCGTGGGTATGCGTAAGCAAAGCCTAAAGTTCCTCGCCAGCCTTGGTTTTTCCAAGAGCCTCGAGTAGAGATTTTCTGTGAGGTAATAGACTTAATTGTGTGAGTTTCTTCAACATAACTCACAGAAGATCGGAAAGATAGTGATTGCCAGTTTTTAGTTGCTGCCAAAGTTCCTAGAAGAGTATGGGAGTGGCTCTTACCGGTATGTTTCTCTTGAGCATTAGAACCATAGAGTTGTGTGAAAGCTGCACAAACGACAGTATTAGAAGAAAAAGGTAAGCGTACTCCTAGATTATTGCCTGCATGAGTTGTTGAAAAAGCATCGCTATGGGCACTATTTTGTTGCATGCAACTAGAAATAGCAGTAGAAAAAATCGACGCATGATTGATAGGAACTAAGGTATTGTCATTCAAATAAGTATCCAAAATCGCATCATTTGCAGATTGTAATCCAGAGAATGTGCCCCATAAAGAGGAAGGGATCAAACGTCCAGATCTTTTAGGGTTTAAGATAAACTCACCAGTAGGGGTCCATGATGCTTTGAGAACTTTACGAGTGTTAGAACTATCTTCTGACCAGTTAAAGTGCCATCGGCCCTGATATCCATAGTTGTTTTGTTGAATGGCAATGTCCTGCGGAATAAATTCTGTGGTAATCACCCCTTTGTCCGAACGGAAACAGATCTCCATATTATAGGGACGAGCAGCTAAATCGTGACTATTATAAAATACTCCTTGAGGATCATGAATTTTGGGAGAACCAGATAAGCGGATAGCAGATTCGCCTTTGCTATGAATTTCAGAAGAAAAGAAGTGGTATACAGGATCCAGACCAAAGCTTAAGTTATTAATAACAAGATCTTTCCCAGAGCTGTTGTAAGAAGTAAGCATGCATCCAGGCGAGATGGCAAAGGTTCCTCCGTATTGATGAAATTCTTGCACAGCTAGTACCGAGCGTCCTTCTAGAGACAATACCCCGTTATGTAGGTAAAGGGGTTGGTTAAATATTGAGGTGTGGTTTTCAGAACACATTCTTTCTTTTTCAGATAAGCGGATACCTGAAAAGATTATCGATCCTGAATGAGAAGAACATTCTGAAGAATTAATATGGACAGGCGACGAAGACCCAGAAAGTGCAACGACAGGGTCATAAAAAATAATGGACTGATTTTCATTGGCAATAAAATGAATTTCCTTAGGAGACTCTTCAATAAATATGGCATTATACCGTGAACGGTCAAAGTAAGGATCTATGGAATTGATAGTCGTGTAATTGTTCTCAAAAATAATATCCCCGTTTTGAGCTTGTAGATAGAGTCTAGGTTGAGAACCATAAAGTAGAATCGCTCCTCCATGAGGCCCATTTGCCCAATTCATTGAAAATTTCACAGGTTGTGTAGCAAGAATACGGCATGATGTTGTAGCAATAGCTCCACCACCTTCAGCAGAATTTCCGAAGAAGTGCACAAGATCATCGTTGTGTTTTATAGTTACTGATTGTGCATAAATAGCCCCGCCGAAGTTACGAGCTTTATTACGGAAGAAGTTTACTTTAGACGTTTGTCTATGAATATCGCAGGATAAGGCGTATAACGCTCCGCCAGAATGAGAGGCATGATTATCTTGGAATAGGACACTACCTCGGTTGTTAGCAAACTCAATGGATCCTTGTTTGTTATAAATACACCCGCCTAAAGAGGCTTGGTTATTCTCAAAAACGATATCCTGGTTTTGATCAAAGAGAATAGTTGCTCCAGGTGAATCACAGGCAATAGCTCCTCCATGACCAGAGTCTTGGCAAAAATCTTGAGATTTAGCGGAATTATTAACGAACGTTATAGGACCACGTTGCTCTGCAAACATGATGCGTGCGGGCTGTGTACTATTTAGATAAACTGCTCCTCCGCATCCATGACTGATATTATTCTGACATGTGATTTGGTAATTTCTAACAAACGCTATGTCATGATGAGAAGCAACAACCCCACCATAACTGCTATTATCTTCAGCAAGAATATTACGTAAATTTTCAAAATTTAGTAAGTAGCGGGAAAATATACCAGCTCCGGCTGCACCATGATTCAAGTGTTTAAAAGTTAGTCGAGCCAGGGGAGTAGTCCCTATCAACGATAGCCCACCTTCAAGGTTTCTAAAAGCCCCTCCGTTTTCATGTATGTGAAGGCCTGAGAAATCACATAGTGTCAAGTCACTACGGATGATATAGCGTGTACCTTGAGGAGCAGTTGTTAACATTGTAAACAACTCAGCTTGTTCTCCAGTAAATGTTCCTGATAAAGGTAATATTACTTCTGCACCAGATGCCTGAGAGACTGTTATTAAAGACGAGAATAAAAAGAAATTCCATACGAGCATCTGTTTCATATTTTCAAGTCCTAGTCAGTTAATATAAATAGAGACAATGTCTTAGAGCTTATGCGAACGTTCTAGATACACATAGTCACTGGTTGCTGTAATAAACCAGAGAACTATTTACTGTTCTGAGAAATTTATGTATCCACACTTGCCCAAGATTTCTAACGTACAAGTGTGCTTTCTTACATATAAGCAGCACATTACGGAAAAACTTGCTGAGCCTACTGAGTTAAAAATATATCCGCAACCAAAAAATCGAGATATCCAGTAGATCAGGGATTAGGATATCCCATATTCATGAAATATAGATATTGTCTACTGATTTTATGATATATAGAGGAACTTCTGGATAGATCGTGTGTACTATCCAGAAGTAAAGAGTAGAGAGGTAAAGAGTCTAGTCTTTGCTTTCGTCAATAATGGCTTTGGTAAAGTCTTGGATTTCTTTAGTGAGATTTTTGGCTAAAGTCTTAGTTTGTTGAGCGAAAGCCTTGGTATGCTGCTTCGAATTCTTGATCAGCGTTTTCCCTTTCTTGGTCCCAGAGGTTCTCACTCTTAATAACTTTTTTCTTAGCTGTACCCCACTTTTAGGAGTGAATAAACATGTGAGTAATGTAGCTATAAATCCTCCAAAAAGAACACCACGTAGCCAACGCCAACGTTTGCATTTGCCTTTCTTATTTTTATTATCCTTAAAAAACATGACCCCCCTCTCTCTTAAGATTAATCTCGGTTGCGAAATACTGTCCAAATGAGACAAGCAAAAATTGCTAGCTTACCTGTTTTACAAATGATTTTGCTAAACCAGGGGCTTTTCATATTCTCGTCTAAAATCTCTTCAATTTCTTTAGGTAAACAATTACCCTTGCTTTTTCTCAACCAACCACAAAAAAGTTTCTTACCTAACATTAGTGGAGCTAAAATCTTGGCCTCAAAATTTAGAATCGTGGTTAAACGACCTACGCTCTTCATAATTTTGTTCAATTTTACCAATAAGCTGATCGTTAGGATAAATACCGTTATCATACAGGCAGATAGAAGGACGCAACAGACAATCAATGACCCAGTAAGGTAGGTATTCATAAAAAACTTAAAGTTAAAAATTTTTATATGTTTTTACTTATTATTCTCTGGGTATTTTTAAAAAAAATAAAGACAATACTTGATAGAATGATTTTAATTTTTAATTAAGATTTCTTTATTTCTAGAAAATAAAAAGAAAGCAAAAGCAGAGAAAAACTTGCTTTTGCTAAGACTTGATTCAGAAATCGACTATTCCAGAGTCAATGATTCTTGGAGCTTTTCTGTTTTTGGGAAAGAGATCTCCTTCCTTAACAAGAAGACTCCTAATAAGTTAAAACAGAGCAGCAGTGCTCCTGATAAAGACATGATGAGTAGCGCGGTATTCTGAGATAAGAAGCAAAATAGGGGAAGGATACAGATGCCATAAACTGTGTAAATACGAGCTCCCAATTTTCCTCCTAAGAATTTTGCACATTTTTTACCTACAAGGAAGTAAGAAATAATCGTGGTGTACCCTGTAACAAAGAAAAATGTCGGTAGGAAAATCTTTACATAGGGGAAGTACGAGGATAGGGCATGTTCAACAGCTTGGGAAGCATTCTCTAGGCCTAAAGACCATGATCCTGAGGCTAAGACCATTAGTAAGCTTAGAGTGCATATCAAATTATCGATGATAATGCCGACAATACTGAGCTGAGCTTGCGTGCTAGGATCTTTAGCTGAGCTTTCGCTCTGGATAATAGAATCAAACCCTATCCCAATATCACCAGAATATGCTGCTCTGGAAATCCCTTGATGGATCGTTGTTGCTACGGTGCACCCAGCGAAGCCTCCAACTGCACTTTGACCTGAGAAGGCACATGAAAATACAGAGGAGAATAGTGCAGGAAGATGATGAAATTCCTTAGCTAAAATATATATAGAAAGACCGCAGTATAGCAGGAGAAAGAATGGGAGAACAACTGAACAGATTTTTCCAATTCTCTGCAATCCTCCTTGAACGGCATAAACTACAAGGAATAATAAGCCAAAGATGGTGAAAAGTTTCGGTACATTCCAACAATGAGACAAGCTTTCTGCAATTACAGAAAATTGGTAGATTTCAACCCCATAAATGCAGAGGAGAACTGCGACTATGAGGGATACTAACGGGGTTTTGTAAGCTTTACCAAGGAAGTACATAGGTCCGCCCTGATACACACCATCGGAGTCCAATTTACGGAACTTGATTCCTAAGTATACTTCAGAATATTTAACGATAGAGCCTAGTATTCCAGCCACCCAAACCCAAAATAATGCTCCAGGACCACCAATGCATGCAGCAGTTACAATTCCCACCACATTACCTATACCAATGTTCCCTCCCGCAGAAGCAAAAAATACTTTCAAGGGGTGGACACCTTTATCATCAGGGTGTTTCTTCGTAATATCTTGAGAACAGCGGTGAAACAGCTTCAAGAATTGAGGTAGCTTGGTAAATTGAGAGAAGCGCGACTTCCAAGAGAAATTGATCCCTAGAAGAAGAATCATAACAAAAGCTACATATGACCAGAAAAAGTCATCGAAAACTGATAATAAAGATAAAAATCCATTCATTGTAAAAACATTTTTTTAATTAATTCTAGAACGAAGGAATAGAAGTACTAGAGATAACAATTATCCCCGTTTTAGGGTTTGTTTTGTAGGAAAATAAAGTTTGGAAATAAGAAGGATCGTGCCTACAGAGATAAAAATATCGGCAAAATTAAAAGTTGGGAATGCCCAGTTCTTATACTGTAAAGCGATGAAATCAATAACATGACCATGAAATATAATATCCCCCACATTTCCGATGGCACCCGAGACAAGAAGAGTCAGGGAGAAACTTGCTACAGAATTCAAAGCATTTTTTTTAAAAAATAAGAATGTTAGTAATCCGACGATAACGATAATTCTTAAAGAGAAAAGGATATATTTATATTTTGAAAATAGTCCAAAAGCTGCTCCTTCATTAAAGGTTGGTATCAACGAGAAGGACAACTCACCAATACTATACCGATATAGAATAGGAGTGGATAAGTTGCCCTTGGATTCAAGAAGAACAGCAAACTTGGTAATCCAATCGATCAGAACAAAGAAGACAACACAAAAAGGTATAAGACTGGTACGATTGGACATGGAATCTAGTTCCCTGAAAGAAGGCCTTTTTCAAACTGTTCTTGAGCTTTGACTGTCATAGTAGCATAGGGAATAGCCTTCAAGCGAGCTAGCGGAATTTCTTCCCCGCTTACATCACATATGCCATAAGAGCATTCTTCGATCTTTTGTAGAGCACGATTAATTTGCTTCAATACTTCGTATTCTTTCGTAGTGACTTCTAGACTAATTGTACGATCAAACGTGTCCGTCCCTTGATCTGCTTGATGTTGAGAATACCCGGTAGCTTCATTGGGTTTTTTTACTTCTTGGGTATTCCCTTCTAGGGTGTGGGATAATTTAGCCTTCATGTCTAGAAGTTTGGATTTGAAGTTAGCTATATCGTCCTCAGATAACGGCATGGTTGTTTCTCCTTAACCTTAAAACTGTCACTATTTTTCCATATCCGGAGTGGCAGATAGCAAAACTTCCATTAATTCGCCAACATCTTTAAATCTTCGATAGACGCAAGCAAACCTAATGTAAGCAATCATATCAGCCTTTTTTAGATATTTCATTACTAGTTCGCCAATTTCTTTGGTAGAGATTTCCCTATTTTGTTTGCCTAACAGTTCCGACTTCACGTTAGAAGCGATAGCATGTACCTGATCTTGACCAATCCGTGTATGACTGGATGCCGCATTCAAACCGTTGATCAGTTTCGATTCTTGAAAGTTTTCATAACGACCATCACGTTTCAAAACTTGTAAAGTTAGCTCTACAGTCTCAAAAGTAGTAAACCTTTGGCCGCAACCCAAACACTCACGACGCCGCTTGATCGCATTAGCTTCAGGCGCATTTCTTGAGTCATTAACTTTCAATTCCCCATGATTACAAAAAGGACACTGCATGGGAGCTACCTCCTAAATTTTAAGGTAGTCCAGGAAAATAACATTTTGAAACCAGGATAATTCTAAGCGACTATAGTTGCAAATTTTTTTTCAAGAGAAAAAGAACATTGCATATCTACCCCAAAAACAAACCGCAACTCAAAGCATACCTAGTCAGGTAAATCTAAACTGTTTCGATTTGTGCATAAGACAACAAACATACATTGGTTAGTAGCTTACAACTCTTGTTAGTAAGACATTTAAGTTTGCTATATCACAGCCTAACTTTCTTTCAGGATTTTTCTTCTATCCAAAGAAAATCGGGGATTATAACTAAAATTGGAGATTATGTTGAGCAGAAAATATATATAATTTCTTTTTCATCTTTTTCCTTGTTCTTATCCAAGAAGAGATTGCTATGAAGCAATCCATACTTCTAGGTGTCCTTTTATACTGCGATACCTATAGTCTTCTTTAATTAAGTTCGCATCTTAATTTTAAGAATGCACTTACTCTAATATGTAATTTAAGGTTTTTGATTATGTTTACAGGAATTGTCCAAGAGTTGGGCTTAATCACCAGTCTGGAAGTTACTCCTGCTGGACGTGCTATATCGGTGAGGGTATCGGCAGACTGTTGGAGAGGTCTGGAGTTGGGGGCTAGTGTTGCTATTGATGGTGTCTGTTTGACAGTTGTTAAAGTATATGAGGAAAAATTATTTTTTGACGTTATACCTGAAACCTTATCTTGTACAACGATCAGTAATTATACAATAGGTGATCACGTTAATGTTGAACGTTCTCTAAAGTTTGGTAATGAAATCGGTGGGCACATTCTATCTGGTCACGTATGTGGCGTTGGAGAGATTGTACGTATTGAGCAAAACCGTTATTATTTCCAGGTTCCTGAGAAGTTGTCGTATTACCTTTTTGAGAAAGGGTTTATTGCTGTTGATGGCATTAGCCTAACGATAGTTAGTGTGTCTGGGAAAGAATTTTCTGTGGGGCTCATTCCTGAAACTCTTCATAGAACAACTCTCGGTTGTAAGCGTGTAGGGGATTTAGTGAATATCGAGCCGGATATGGCAACAAAGTCTCAAGTAGACACTTTAAGACGTTTGTATAGTCAATAAAGAAAAAAACTAGCATGGATTATAAATTATTAGATTGTGGTGAAGGTAAAAAATTAGAATCTTTTGGCAGGATTAAGTTGGTAAGGCCTTGTTATAGTGCAATTTGGCCAAAACGTTCTCCTAATTTATGGAAAGATATATCAGCTGAGTACCGTCGTTTAGGTGAAGATGGCGAATGGAATCGTTTTTCTAAGGTTCCTGAAGAATGGAGAATTTCCTTAGAGGGTGTAGATTGTACTTTGAAGTTGACTCCATTTGGACATGTTGGAATTTTTCCAGAACATACAGGATTTTGGCCCGCCCTGCGGGAAGCAATAAAGCATAATTCTGATTCCAGGGTTCTTAATCTTTTCGCTTACACAGGAGCTTCATCAATTTTTTCTGCCAAGTGTGGTGCACGTGTTTGTCATGTTGATGCTTCTAAGGCCGCGGTACGTTGGGCACATAAAAATGTTGAAAATAACGCTCTTCCAGATAAACGCATTTTCTGGGTAATTGAGGATGTTTTTTCTTTTCTTAAAAAAGAAATTCGTCGGGGCAAGACCTATGATATTATTCTGCTAGATCCTCCTACGTATGGCAGAGGCCCTGAAGGAGAAGTATTCAAGATAGATAGGGATTTCTTCTCGTTACTTTCTTTATGTTCACAATTGCTTTCAAAATCAAGATCGTATTTTTTGGTAACTTCTCATACTCCTGGTTATACTCCTGAGTTTTTACGTGCTTTAGTGCAAAGAGCTGTTCCACAGCTCAATAGAGAATTATGGAGTTGTGGAGAAAGTTTCTGTGGAAAAGGGGATGAAATATTGCCTTCTGGAGTGTTTGCACAATGGAGTTTATAGGAAAGCATAATCTTAAGTTGAAAGAGGCTCTAGCTATTAAGCGTTCAAAAGGACGTAAAAGTGCATTGTTTCTGTTGGAAGGATTCAGGGAAATTCATAAAGCCCTGAATTATGGTTATGAATGTGTTCGAATATTCTGTAGCCCTAATGTATCGGAGAAGGAAAGAGGTCTGTACGACTTAATACAGAATAGTAATATAGAGCGTCTATGGTGTTCTGATAGTATTCTATCTCAGCTTTCCTATAAGGAAAATCACGATAATTTCATCGCAGTTATGAAAAAAAAATGGTGGGATAAAGATACTTTTCTCCGAAAAAAGAGAAACGAACTACCCTTTTATTTAATTATTGAACAGGTTGAAAAACCTGGCAATGTCGGTGCTTTGTTGCGTATTGCTGATGGGGCTGGTGTAGATGGGGTTATCCTGTGTGATCCCGTCATAGATCTATACAATCCAAATTTGCTTCGTTCCTCTTTAGGTACTGCATTTACGTTGCCAATATGGCAGGCAAGTCTTGAAGAAGTTTTTATAACGATTGCACAAGAAAAGTGGGAAGTTTTTGTTACTTCTCCTGGAGCAGACGCTATGTATTTTGATAAAAATTATCAAAAACCTATTGCCTTAGTTTTTGGTTCCGAAAAAGATGGGTTAACTTCATCTTGGCTTGATGGAAGATTTGCAAAAATTGCTTTGCCTATGAAAGGAGAAGCTGATTCTTTGAACCTATCAACAGCTGTATCTGCCATTGTTTATGAAGTAGTTCGTCAGCGTTGTCTTAGCTGACCTTATGTATGAAAGAATGTATTTAACTATTTTGTTGTCTGTTTATTTTTTGTAAAAAACATTTATTAAATAAAAAAATTATATACATATGTTGTATATAATTTTTTGAAATCGTTTCATCAAACTTGATTTTTAATGTTTTTTATGACATTCTCTAGGCTTTCAAAGCGGCGAAGATTGTGATTTATTGAAAGTCAGCCTTCTGCAAGTAAGATTATTTAGTGAGTGCTAACGAAGTTTAATGAAGTCGCAATTTCCCTCGCCTTTGTTTATTTTGTATCGTCGTTTGACCGTAGCTATCAGTTTTGGACGGTTTTTGCGTTTTGGATTGTTAGGTAAGCTTCTGTCTTGCGCGTTTGCTTTTTTAGTGGTTTTGCGGCGTACATTCAATTTGCGAGCTCCTTATAGATCGTCGTCTACCGTAGTTAGCATAGGAAATATTGTCCTGGGTGGTTCTGGAAAGACTCCCACCGTGCTTTGGCTGGTAGAAGCGTTGCGATCTAAGGGGTATTCTTGTGCTGTGCTTACTCGAGGGTACAAGAGTATTTGTAGCCGTAAAGGTAAGCTGACGATAGTAGATCCAAGTACGCATAATGCAGGCTATGTCGGAGATGAGCCCTTGCTTATGGCTGGTAGGTTGCCCCCAGAGACGGTTTGGGTGCATAAGGATCGTAGATTATCTGCACGTAATGCAGCAAGTAAGTTTGATATACTTGTTTTGGATGACGGTTTGCAATATGACAAGCTCCATAAAGATGTGGAAATTGTTGTAGTAAATGGCCAGGATCCCTTGGGACAAGGGAAATTTTTTCCTATAGGTAGGTTAAGAGATTTTCCTTCAAAGTTGAAAAATGTTGGTTTTGCCATAGTAAATGGCCAGTGTTCTCAAGGTGATCGTAAAATATTAGAACGATGGTGTGATGCACCAAAAATTTACGTCGAACCTCGTATTTCCGAGATTGTTTGGGAAAATACTCAAGAAAAAGTTCCTGTAGAAAGGTTAAAAGGTTTGGCGGTCGGCGTATTTTGTGGTTTGGGATTCCCTAAGGGATTTCTCACGATGTTGCAAGACGCTGGGGTAAAAATACTAGGAACATATTTGCTCCCTGATCATGTGAGCATAACACGAAAAGAACTACGTTACTTCTCTCATAAGATCGCTATGCGTCTTGGAGATGGTATATTGTGCACGGAAAAAGACAGTGTCAAAATTAGGGACTTTCTCGGTGAATCAGGGGTGCTTCCAGTAGGCAGAGTTGTTATGCGCTTCTCTATTACAGAGGGAAGGAGCGTAGCCGATGATCTGTTGGATAGTATTGTTCAAATACACAAAAGTAAGGGGTAACTAATGAAACTATGGATGAAAATCTTGATAGGCCTGTTTATTGGGGTTGCCGTAGGTTTAGTTTTAGGCGAACGAGCTGCCATAGTCAAGCCCATTGGGGACATTTTTTTGAACCTCCTAGGAATGGTTGTTCATCCTCTAGTATTCTGCTCTATAGTTTTAGGTATTGCTTCAATTAGCGATATGAAAAAGCTAGGGCGTATTGGCATTAAGAGCTTGTCACTATACTTGGGAACAACTTGCCTCGCGATTATCATTGGTTTGTGTTTCGCACAATTTTTTAGTCCCGGGAAGGGATGCGATCTCTCACAAGCAGCACAAATCAATTTTGATGCCTCTGCTTTACAAGGTAAAGGTGGATTAAATCTCTTCTCTATGATGCTACAAATTTTCCCTTCCAACGTTGCTAAGGCGTTCGTAGAAGGAAATATTTTGCAGATCATTGTTTTTGCGATTTTTTTAGGTGTGTCTTTACGACTTGCAGGAGATCATGGCAAACCTGTTGCTAAGTTTATTGAAAGCCTTTCAGAAGTCCTTCTTCGTATGGTGGGTATTGTCATGTCATTTGCTCCTTATGGTATTGGAGCAAGTATTGCTTGGATTTCTGGTAGTCACGGAGTCAGTATCCTTTGGCAGCTAGGAAAATTTGTATTTGCATTTTATCTAGCTTGTTTCTTCCATGCATTTTTTGTGTTTGGTGGCATGGTCCGCTTTGGTTGTAAGATGCCTTTTACTCGATTTCTTACTGGCATGCTAGATGCCATTTCCTGTGCTGCATCTACAGCAAGTAGCTCGGCAACATTGCCCATGACGATGCGTTGTGTATCTAACAATCTTGGTGTCTCTTCAGAAGTATCAGGATTCGTATTGCCTTTAGGCGCTACCGTCAATATGAATGGTACAGCAATTTTCCAAGCGATGGCTGCAGTATTCATTGCTCAAGCGTATAATTGTCCTCTTCCATTAACCAGTTTACTATTGATTGTTGTTACTGCTACGCTATCAGCCGTTGGTAGTGCTGGAGTCCCTGGTGGGGGCATGTTGACTTTAGGCTGTGTTTTAGGCTCAGTGGGGCTCCCTATTCAGGGAATTGGAGTTATTGCAGGAATCGATAGAATTAGGGATATTATTGGCACACCTATGAATATCCTTGGGGATGCTGTGGTGGCATTATACGTCGCATCTAGTGAAGGAGAAGTAACATCTTCTCAAATTATAAAAAAAGAGCGCCCCGAAACAATATAAGAGGGATTGGACATGTTTGAATTTCGGTTTCCCAAGATTGGTGAATCTGGTGCTGGTGGTTCTGTTGTTCGCTGGCTAAAGCAGGTGGGTGATAGCGTTCAAAAAGATGAGCCCTTAATTGAAGTGTCCACAGATAAAATTGCCACTGAGTTAGCTTCTCCACAATCGGGAAGATTAGTGAAGTGTCTAGTTGACGAAGGAGATGAGGTTGCTCCAGACGATGTTCTCGCCATCTTAGATATTGCAAAGCCCAATAGTGAAGAAGAAAAACCTCTCCTCTCTAGTTGTGGTGGCGAAGCCGCTTCATGTTTCCAAGAGAATAAGAAGACATCTGGTTGGTTTTCTCCTGCTGTTTTAAGTTTAGCAAATCGTGAAGGAATAGGTATCCAGGAGCTTCAGAGTATTCAGGGTAGCGGGAATGATGGTCGCGTTACACGTAAAGATTTGGAAACATATATTTCCAGCGCGCGTGCATCTACTACTTCAGAGGAATTATCGGTTAACGCCAACGAAAATCGTATTCCTATGTCTCCACTGCGTAGGGCCTTAGCTTCTTCATTATCCAAATCTTCAGATGAAGTTCCTCATGCATCTTTGGTTGTTGACGTAGATGTTACGGATCTCATGAATCTGATAGCAGAAGAACGTGAGAGATTTTTTGCTACACATGGTGTTAAACTGACAATTACAAGTTTTATCATTCAGTGTTTAGCTCGAGCTTTGGAGCAATTTCCATTGCTGAATGGTTCTTTAGACGGAGATACCATTGTAGTCAAAAAATCTATCAATGTAGGTGTTGCTGTTAACCTCAACAAGGAAGGAGTTGTTGTCCCTGTAATCCGCAATTGTCAAGATCGAGGATTAGTAAGTATAGCAAAAAGTTTAGCAGATTTATCCGCTCGTGCTCGTGCCAATAAACTGGATCATTCAGAAGTACGCGATGGTAGTGTTACTGTGACCAATTTTGGTATGACCGGGGCACTAATTGGCATGCCAATTATCCGTTACCCAGAAGTCGCAATTATCGGTATCGGTACTATTCAAAAGCGTATTGTTGTTCGTGATGACGACTCTTTAGCAATTAGGAAAATGGTTTATGTCACATTGACCTTCGATCATAGAGTTTTGGACGGTATTTACGGTAGTGAGTTTTTAACCTCTTTGAAAAATCGATTAGAGTCTGTTACCATGGGGTAACCTGGCTATTGATTTCCTAGGGGCTCTGGAAATGCTTTCTCCAACAGTAATGAATAATATATGTGATGAGATCTTGAGTAAACAAAGAGCAATTTTGGAAGAGTTCTTCCAAAATTTTCATACTAATGACACTTGGTTACTAGCAGAAAGGATTCTTAGCCATTCCGGCTGGCTGTTTTTTTCTGGAGTTGGGAAGAGTGGGTGTGTTGCTAGAAAGATTGTTTCTACTCTCCAGTCATTTGGGGAGCGTGTTCAGTTTCTCTTATCAGGAGATCTTCTTCATGGAGATCTGGGGGTTGTAAATTCTGGAGATATTGTCTGCTTATTTTCTAAGAGTGGAGAAACAAAAGAACTCCTTGAAGCTGTTCCATATCTGAAAGAAAGGAACGTCTTCCTGGTTGGGATCACTTCTTCAGCATATTCCAGTTTGGCGGTTCTTTCTGATCATGTGATCATTCTTCCAGATTTAGACGAGTTAGATCCTTACAATTTAGTGCCGACTACTTCAACGATTTGCCAGATGTTATTCGGTGATCTGTTATCTATTGCTCTCTTACGTTGCCGTGAGATTTCTTTAGAAACCTATGGAAAAAATCATCCTAGTGGACAAATCGGTCTGAAAGCAAATAAGAAAGTGAAAGATTATATGTTTGCTAGAGAGGATCTTCCTTTATGTTCTCCTGAAGATACTGTTGATGATTCGCTGAATATTTTCTCTACTTACAATTGTGGATGTGTTTGTATTGTCAATGAGAGTACAGAACTGCTAGGTATTTTTACTGATGGTGATTTGCGCAGATCTTTAGCTTCTCTAGGAGGAGATGTTCTTAAACGGAAATTAAAAACTGTTATGACTTCCAATCCTAAAGCCATAGATGCAGACGCTAGTGTACTTGCAGCTTTAGAAATCATGGAAACAGGAAGCCCGGTTACTATTCTTCCCGTTCTAGATTGTCAAAAGCGCATCGTAGGATTGCTACATATGCACACACTAGCAAAGGCAGGGCTGGTGTAAAAGATCGGAAGAGAGAGTAAGCCGGATTCTGTCTACAAAATGACAAAGCCATTTTGAGGGCAACCATTCATCTAGGATACACATTACTGTGTATCTCAAGCGATCACGAAAAAGCCTGTGAATTTCTTTCACTCTCGCAGAGACGATAACTTTTTCTTCTTGCTTCAGATAGGGTTTACATGTCTACTAAGTCACCTTAGTAGCTCCTATTCTTAAAATAGGAATTTTCAGCCTGTCTATAAAAATTTTTATAGCGGAATGTTTTCTGTTGCACTTTCCGTAGCCTCACGGCCCCTGGAGTTTCTCCAGTATCTTCTCTTATGAAGTCCAGACTTTCCTCTCATATCTATCCCCAACAAAAGACAGGACGAGGATAAAAACAAGCGGTTGCCTTTCTCTTCCGATTAACTTGTTAGCTATACCGCAGTACGACGTCGACGGCGTTTTACCGTAGAACTATCGGAAGCGAGAGCCTGCGGCTCTTGCCAATATAAAATTCTCGAGCAATGTTCACAGAAAATCAGACGATCTTTCTTTCTAACTAAATTCTCATGCTGAGGTGTCAACACGATATGACAACCACTGCATACCCGATTCTCAATAGGAACTACAACACGATCCTTCTTATTATTTAATAAGCGCTCATAGATACTGAACAATTCTGGGTCAGTCTGATCTCTTAAGTCATCACGTTGTTTAAGTAGGGCTTGGCCTTCCTCATTGATTTTACGGATGCTTTCGAAGATCTCTTTCTCAATAGCAGAACTGCTGTTCTCCGTAGACGCAAGACTCTCTTTTAAAGAAACAATGAGATCTTCACCACCAGCTTGCTTATCCATAAGGTCGCTAAGTTGATGTTCTAGCGCACGCCGCTCCTTATTGGCTGCTGTCATTTCTTGTGTGAGAGCATTAAACTCATCCATTTTTTTAACGGCAGCTTGTTGATTTTCCAATTTATTAATTTGATCGGAAATTTCCTGAATCCGATTTTCCCCTTCCTTAATCTGATTCTTCAAGCTCTCCATTTCTTGTTCTTTTTCCTGGACTTTACGACGAATATCAGCTTTAAGGGATTGGACCTTAGCGAGCTCTTTTTGATGCTCCTTTTTAACTCGCATTAAGCGAATCATCTTAATATCGAGCTCTTGAATGGCTAAAATGCTCTCGAGGGCGTCATGCATGAAAACTAATCCTTACTTGTGTGGCTTGTGACTCCTAAATACGGATGCCAAATCATGGAACTTTAGGAGCGAGTACATCTGAAGAAGAAAGCCAGTTTACTGCTTTTCTTGCAAGAAGTAAAGAACGTTTTTTTCAACAAAAGAAATTCCTAAGGTATAGGAATTTAAGTAAATTATAGTATTGCAATTTGAATTAACACTTTGCAGTAATAAAGAAAATATTTTGTAGATGTTAGTGATAGAGTGCGATGTAATTTTAGTGGGGAAGGAGTGTTTTTCAATTTTTTAATTTCCTAGTCATAAAATTCTTTTAGGCATGGGGACAAAGAGAGTAGGTCCCCAAAATAAAATCCCTCTACTTTTTTTAGACTGCAGCAAACGGATCTTGTAAAACAACAAGCAGCCTGGTCTCTCTGGAGTGTGAGCGTGCTACAGAATTAGTGGCCTCCACAAGAGCCATTTTACAAAGGTTTTGACAGTTTAAGGACCAGTCATATACCTCTTGAGCTTTGGGGTTCTTGTCTCTTGAAGAAACTTCATAAACCGAACTAAATAGGGGTACCGCAACCGTTGTACATCCGCGAGCAAGAGCTTCTTCCAAGCAATTTACATATGTAACATAGGCTCTACGGTAATAGTCTGTTTGCACTTTGTGATCTTGTCCCGGAAATTCTTTTACTGCTGGTCCTCGAGCATGCCCTAGGTAATGAGGATAGCGTTTATAGTCTCCTGCTCCTCTAGAAGAGGGGTCTTCCAGATGAATTTCTGCCGATCGTGTTTCTGTTGGTAGGAAAGGTTGGTGTGCCGCGCTACTGCTATCTCGCCTATTACATGAATACCATGCTTTTACTTGTTTATCTATTTTAGCCAAGTCTTGGTATAAGCATTTTGATAGGTTTAAGTTCATACTAATTTGGGAGTT